>SHVB01000026.1 GCA_009694375.1 Acidimicrobiia bacterium | reverse complement strand
GCCTTTGACGCCTCGTTGGCGGCAGCCGCCGGCCGGGCGATCGACCGATTCGTGGCCGAGGGCCGCCAGGTCGTGATCATCGAGCCGATCCCGATCGCCCGCAAGGACGACGACCCTCTCCTCTGTCTGTCCAGCGCCGCCAACAACGCGGCCTACGAGTACCGGGCCAACGCAGCACCCATGCCGATCGAAACGTTTTTTCACCAACGCGCCAACGGACGTGACGTGTTCTCCCTTGACTTCGACCGACTGGTGTGCCCACAACTGCCCACCTGTCAGCCGGTGGTGGACGGCCTCATCGTGAAGCGCGACTCGAATCACATCACCGGGACCTTCTCGGCTCATTTGGCGGAGGCGATCACGGCGCGGCTGATCCAGGAAGGTGTTCTTCCCGCCGCCTCCACGGGTGGTTGAGCGACTTCGACGGTACCGCCGCCAACCTGCTAACGATGGGGCGGAAACGTTGCACGTACAAGGGGGGCCCATGGCCACAGCTGTTCCGATTGTCGATTATCTAGTGCTCGGGGACAATCCTCATTTGATCGCTCGGGAGTGCACCGGCTGTGGGGCGCGTTTCTTCGACCGCCGGAACGCCTGTGCCTCCTGCTTCGCCACCACCTTCTCCGACGCCCCTATCTCTACGACCGGAGAGTTGAAAGCGTTCACCATCGTGGCCTTCGCCGCCCCTGGCGTGCCGGTGCCCTTCGTGGCCGGAGTGGTGGACTGCGACGGCACCAGCGTGCGCGGCAACGTGATCGGCGTCGACCCCGACCCCGATCACGTTGCGCTGGGCATGAAGGTAAAACTGACCACCTATGTGGTGGGAACCGATGATGACGGCACCGAAGCCATCGGCTTCGGCTTTGCACCCCTGGAGGCATGACCATGAGTGACGACATTTGGATCCTCGGAATCAACATGACCAAATTCGGCAAGCACCCCGATCTGGACACGGTGGACCTAGCGGCCCAGGCCGCCATGGCGGCCTTGGCCGACGGTGGGGTGACGATGGCCGACATGGGCGTGCTGGCGGCGGGCAACCTCATCGGCGGAGGCGGATTGGGGCAACAACTCCAGAAGCAGATCGGCCAAACCGGTATCCCTGTGTACAACGTGTCCAACGCCTGTGCCACCGGGGCCACCGCCTTGCGCACGGCGATCATGGCAATCAAGGCCGGCGAATGCGACATGGGCCTCGCCGTGGGGGTCGAGAAGCTCGCGGGGGCTGGTCTGCTGGGCGCGGGCGGCACGGCCAAGAGCGAAAAGAACGTCTACGAGCCCTCCGGTCGGTACGGCGCGGTCACCAACACCGACGGCCGCATCGGCACCAACAACATGCCGGGCACCTTTGCCCAAATCGGTATGGAATACGGCCACAAGTACGGCGGCACAAGCTTTGAACTCTTCGCCAAGATCAGCGAGAAGAACCACAGCCACTCCACGCTGAATCCGCTGGCCGCCTACACGAAGAAGATGAGCCTCGAGCAGATCATGGGCGACATGATGATCGCCTACCCCAACACCCGCCCAATGTGCTCGGCCAACTGCGACGGTGGTGCCGCCGCGGTGGTCATCTCCGGAGCGAAACTCAAGACCCTTTCACTGGAACAGCAGCGGCGGGCGGTGAAAGTGTCGGCCTCGGTCCTCACGAGCGATCCGTGGTCGGAGAGTTGCCAGGTCCTCCCCGATGTGAACACCCTTACCCGCATGGCTTCCACCCAGGCCTACGAGCAGGCCGGTGTGGGTCCAGCCGACCTCGACCTGGTGGAACTACACGATTGCTTCGCCACCGCGGAACTCGTCCATTACGACAACCTCCAACTCTGCGAGCAGGGTGGAGCGGTGGACTTCTTCACCAGCGGCGCCCCGTGGCGAGATGGCACCATGCCGGTGAATGTCTCCGGGGGCCTGCAGTCCAAGGGACACCCGATTTCCGCCACCGGCATTGCCAACATCTGGGAGGTCTGCCACCACCTCCGCGGCGAGGCTGGCGACCGCCAGATCCAGGGTGCCCGCGTGGGCCTGGCCCATGTCATTGGCCTCGGTTCGGCCTGTGGCGTGCACATCCTCGAAAAGAGCGCCGCCTAGCGGCGAGCGAGATCGGCCACCAGGGTCGGCAACTCATCTACCGTCCCGGCGAGCCGGTCCGGTTCGGCGAGGATCAGTTCTTCGATGCCGCCGTAGCCCCACAGCACCCCGATAGAAGAAACACCGGCTTCATGCGCCCCCGCGATGTCGTGCTGGCGGTCACCGATCATCACGCACCGGCGGCTGGCCTCACAGCCCAAAAGATCCAGGGCGTAGGCGATGACCTCGCTCTTGCGGGCGCGGGTTCCATCGAGTTCAGACCCAGCCACCACTTCGAACCAGCCCCGTAAGCCAAAGCGGTCGAGAATCGGTTCGGCGAATACTCCCGGCTTGGAGGTGGCCACCGCCAGCCGCCGCCCTTCGGCGGCGAGTTCGGCCAGCACCTCCTCGATGCCGGCGTAGGCGAAGTTCTCGTACAGTCCTTGCTTCCCGAAGTACTCCCGATAGGCGTCAATGGCGGCCTCGACTTCGCCGGCGTTGAGTCCGGCGATCTCCCGGAACGATTCCCTCAGCGGCGGACCGATGAAGCCCGTGAGGGCGTCGAGGTCGTCGGCGGGCTGGCCGATGGCGCGCAGCGCGTGCTGCACCGACTTGGTGATGCCCTCCTTGGGATCGGTGAGCGTGCCGTCGAGGTCGAACAGGACAACCGACACCTCAGGTCACAAAACCATCGGCCACCGCGAGCGCGTCGTCGAGGATGGCCAGCGCCCGAGCCACTTCCTCCTCGCTCACGATGAGCGGCGGCGCCATGTGAATGCGGTTGAAATGAGCGAAGGGCCAGAGGCCGGCACTCTTGCAGGCGTTGACCACCTCCACCATTGGCTTGGCCGCCTCGCCCGATGCGTTGAACGGCACCAGCCCTTCACGGGTGTGGGGATCCTTCACCAACTCGACGGCAAAGAAGCAGCCCCGGCCCCGCACCTCGCCCACCGAGGGATGCCGCGTGGCCAGTTCGGCCAAACCCGGGCCGAGCACATCTGCGCCAATCTGGGCCGCGTGTTCCACGATGTGGTCATCCTCCATAGCCCTTATCGCCCCCACGGCCGCCGCGCAGGCCAGCGGGTGCCCCGAGTAGGTGAGACCACCCTGGTAGGCGCGCGTGGCGAAGGTCTCGGCGATGGCGTTCGTCATGATCACTCCGCCCAGGGGCACGTAGCCCGAGTTCACACCCTTGGCGAAGCAGATCAGGTCGGCGGTCACCTTCCAATGGTCAGCGGCGAACCAGGCGCCGGTACGACCAAAGCCCACCATGACCTCGTCGAGGATGAGCAGGATTCCGTGGGCATCGCACAGCGCCCGCACCTGGGGCAGATAGTCGGCCGGCGGGATCAATACCCCGTTGGTACCCACGATCGTCTCGAGGATGACCGCCGCCACCAACTCGGGCCCTTCGAACTGGATCACTTCAGCGAGGTGGGCCACCGCCCGGTCGGCCTCTTCCTGGTCGGTCGTGGCGGCAAAGGAGGACCGGTACGGGTAGGGGCCGTGGAAGTGAACGACCCCGGGGATCGACGGCTCGGAGCCCCAACGCCGCGGCTCCCCGGTGAGGGCCATGGTGGCCGCGGTGCCGCCGTGGTAACTGCGGTAGGCGGCCAGCACTTTGGGGCGAGCGGTGTGCGCTCGCGCCATCCGGATGGCGTTCTCGTTGGCCTCGGCCCCACCGTTGGTGAAGAACACTCGATCGAGGCCCTCGGGGGCGTGGGCGGCAATCATCCGGGCCGCTTCGTTGCGGGTCTGGTTGGCGAAACTCGGCGCCACGGTGCAGAGCCGTTGGGCTTGCTCCACGATCGCCGCGATGACCTTCGGATGCTGGTGCCCGAGGTTCAGGTTCACGAGTTGGGAGGAGAAGTCGAGCCAGCGATTGCCTTCGTGATCCCAGAACTCACAGCCCTCACCGCCCGCCAGAGGCATGGGGTTGATGAGGTGCTGGGCTGACCACGAGTGGAACACGTGCTGGCGGTCCACGGTGGCCACTTCGGCATTGGTGGCAGCAATCGGCTCAAGCAAGACCATCTCCCTATTCTCGTTGACGTACTCCCCCGATGTCACATGGAACTGCACTGCGCCCGAGCCGGTGGTTACCAGTCGGTCGCGGTGTAATCCTTGAGGAATTGGCCCCAAAGGTGGACACCCGTGTTGGCTCCCGTGATGATCGGGTCCACGATCCGGGCGGCGCCGTCCACGATGTCCAGCGGAGGATGGAAGCGATGCTCGGCGCGCTTGGCCTCGGCGATGGCCACCGGGTCCTCGTCGCTCACCCATCCGGTGTCGACGCTGTTCATGTGGATGCCATCAGCCTGATAATCGGCTGCCGACGTGCGGGTCATCATGTTCAGCGCCGCCTTGGCCATGTTCGTGTGCGGGTGTCGGGTGGTCTTGAAGCGCCGGTAGAACTGCCCCTCCACCGCACTCACATTCACGATGTGCTTATCGGGGCCCGGGGTACGGACCATGAGCGGCTTCAGGCGGGCGTTGAGGACGAACGGCGCCACCGCATTCACCAGTTGTGTCTCCAGCAGTTCCACCGTGGACACTTCGGCCAAGGTGAGTCGCCACGAGTTCCGGCCCCGCAGGTCTACCTGTTGGAGGTCCTGATCGAGCCGACCCACCGGAAACAGATGCGAACCCGCCTCGGCATCCTCGGGGAGCAGCACGAGTTGCGAACGTTCCGCGCTAGTGGGCGCGTGCTCACCGAGCAGTTCCGGGGTGCGAACACCATCCACTCCGCCGAGCACCTCGCGAGCGGCCGGGGAGAGATGCCCGTCGGTGGCCTTCTCTTGCTCCAGCATGTGCTCATAGAAACCGGGCGGCCGCCGGACGGTCTGACAGGCGTTGTTCACGATGTAGTCCAGGCGCGACTGGCTGGCCGCCAGGTGATGACAGAACGCTTCGACGCTCGGAGTGTGGCGCAAATCCAGCCCGTAGACCTCAAGGCGGTCGCTCCACTGCGCGAAGTCGGCCTCCTCGCTGTAGCGCCGGGCGGCGTCTTGCGGGAAGCGGGTGGTCACGATGAGGAACGCCCCTGCTCGTAACAGTTTGATGCCGGCTTGATAGCCGATCTTCACTCGCCCCCCGGTGAGCAACGCCACCCGACCGCGCAGGTCGGCCGTCTCGGTGCGTTTGGCAAAGTTGAATGCGGCACACTCGCCACAGAGTTGGTCGTAGAAGAAATGAACCTCCCCGTACTTCCGCTTGCACACGTAGCAATGCTGCTCGGCCACCCGCCACTCCTCGCCCGCCCGGGCGGTGGTTTCATCGTCCACGGTGGCGGCGTCAACGCCTTCCGGCACAAACACGTTCGGGGTGACGAACACCGGCCGAGAGCGCAGCTGGCGGATGCCGGTACCGGTGAGCACATCTTCGTCACGCGCCACTCGGGCGGCTTTTTCCTGGCGGCGGCGAGACTTTGTCTGCTGACGCCGGGCATCGGCATCGGGGGCGAAGGTATTGGCCGCCGCGTTCAGAAGACGGATTCGCTCCTCGGGACCCAGGCCGTCGAGCAGCGAACGGTCCGCACACACGGCCTCGAGCAACTCAGTTGCCGCCCGTAGTCGTTCATTCAGCTCTGACTCGTCACCCACCCTTCCACCCTTGCATCCCGAGGGACTCACCTACGAGCCGAGGGATCGGCGAGCCCCGCCCGCCGGGGTGGGCTTAGGTTGGTCTCACCAGAGGGGAAAGGAACCACATGAACAATGCCATCGAGGCCGACGACCACTACACCATCATCTCTGCCGACTGTCATGCCGGCGGCTCTCACGCCGCCTACCGGGAGTACCTCGACCCACAGTTCCTCGACGACTTTGATGCCTGGCGGGAGAAGTACCGGAACCCGTACCGGGACCTCGGCGACAATCGCCGGCTGCGCAACTGGGACAACGAGATGCGCAACTCGCAGCAAGAGGCCGATGGCATCGTGGCCGAGGTGGTCTTCCCGAACACGGTGCCCCCCTTCTTCCCCAGTTTCGTCCTGTTCGCCAAACCACCCACCGAGGCGGAGTACGCCCACCGCCGGGCCGGCGCGCAGGCCCACAACCGCTGGCTGGTGGATTGGTGCAACGAGTTCCCCACCCGTCGCGCCGGGGTGGGACAGATCTTTCTCAACAACGTCGACGACGCCATCCAGGACGTGCACTGGATCAAAAACCACGGCCTGCGCGGCGGGATCCTCCTCCCGAACATCGCCCCCGATGTGAAGTGGGTGAAGCCGCTCTACGACCCCATCTACGACCCACTGTGGGCCGTGTGTGAAGACCTGGAAATCCCGGTGAACGTGCACAGCGGCACCGGCAACCCCGACTACGGGCCCTACCCCACCTCGATGCTGCTCTACATCAACGAGGTGATCTTCTACACCCAACGCCCATTCGTGCAGCTCACCCTGTCCGGGGTGTTCGAGCGGTTCCCCCGGCTCCGCTTCGTGATGACCGAAGCCGGCTGTGCGTGGGTACCGCCGCTCCTGAATCAACTCGACACGGTGATGGCCGGTATCAGCGCATCGGGGGCCGCCGGGGAGATCCGCTTCACCGAGGGTGGCGCCCTGCCCCAACTGGCCACGGATTACTTCCGGCAGAACGTGTGGATGGGGGTGAGCGCGCCCGGAGCCGCCGACGTGGCGGCGCGACACACCATTGGTCTCGACCGCTTCATGTGGGGCAGCGACTACCCCCATGACGAAGGCACCCATCCCCATACCCGCGAGCACCTGCGGGCCCGCTTTAGCAGCGTCGAGCCCGCCGAGGTGCAGATGATGCTCTCGACCAACGCCGCCGGCCTCTACGGCTTCGACCTCGAGGCCCTGCGGCCACTAGCCGCCCAGATCGGACCCACGGTGGCCGAGGTACAAACCCCGATTGACGCCGTACCCGAAAAAACCCTGCCGCTGATGTCCGCCGACATGAACACTCGGGCCATCACCTAACGGCCTCACCATGAATCCGGGTGAGGGTGGAAAACGAGGTGAGGTAGGCGTCACCATCGAAGCCAGCGGCGGGGAACACAACCGACTGTAACGGCCCCCCCGAATCGGCCCGAGCCAGCTCGAACCCGGTAGAAATGTCGAGCACCACCACCTCCTCGGCCATGCGCTCGCCATCGTGATGGGCGCTCACGAGTTCTCCGGTATCGGGAAACAGCAACAGATGGGCGGCATGGTTTTGCGGACGGGACCAGCGAGAGTGGAGCGTCCCATCGGCGGCAAGGTCGAAGGCGGCCAGCACGCCGTTGCTGCTGTCGAAACCCACCACGATCCGCCGGTCCTCGTCCACCAGCGGCGGATTAGCAATCAAACCGCCGGGAAGGCCGCACACCTCGGTGAGGGTGACGGCAGCCGTGGCGAGGTCCACTCGCACGATGTGGAGGGGGGCGGCGGCCACACCCCCGCCGGTGAAAGAGCCGTTGTAGCAGTCGGTGCCCTCGCCGTTGTCGAGGAACCACCCCGCCCCGGCGGCGATCACCGCATCCCATCCGTAGGACTGGCCCTCAAGGGTGCGGTAGGGCGCCACGAACTCGTTGTCGAGCACCAACGCGCTGCCGTCCCAGCGCGCTCGCAGCAGGCTGGTGTCGCCCACCGCGTACACGTCGTACCCATCGGCGGAGAGACGGGCGATGGAAGGCTCCGGCAGAATCAGGCGGGCCAGTATCTCCAGCGTCTCGGGATGCAGGACGAGCACCTCGGCCGGTTCCCGCGGGGTCACCGGCTCGCCCGGACGCTGTCCGGCGAAGTCTTTGGTCACCAGATTGCCGTCGGGCAGGAGCACAAATGAGTTGTACGGGCGAGGGCGCGGCAGGGTGACCGACGTCAGCACAGTGAGATCGGCGGCGAGGCGGTGGGCGTGATTACCGAACACGACATGGAGAGATCCGTCGGCATGACAGGCCAGCCCGCCCGGCCACATCGGCCCGGCCGCCAGGGGGGGGCTCCGCCGTAACACGGCGAGGGTGACCGGATCGATCTGCTCCACCCAGCACTCCACGAGGGGGCCAAAGCCGTGGCGCAACACGTACACCTCGCCCGGGTCGCGCAGCACCACCATCGTTGTGCCGGGCGACTCCCGGTGGGTCACCACCAACGCGGCGCCGGTGGCCATCCCCAGGCCGCGATGCCCAACGGGAACCTGCTGCCGTCGGGCCCCCCCGTCTTCGGCCGGCCACGGACTATCCCAGTACGCCCCTCCGGTGGTGCCCGCCACCGGGGTGGTCATACCGGGGCGTCGACGGGGAGTCGGGGCACCCGGGGGGCCGGGAGGTGGTCCCCTAGATCAGCCACCAAGTCATCGCGTATCGACCTCACGGCGGCGTCGTCCCACCGATTGACCTGCTGGAGCGGATCTTCGGAGAGGTCGTACAACTCTCCCTCGCTGCCGTCGTGCACGGTGCCGGGCCGGTAGGTGGTGCACACCCAGCCATCCCGGGTGATCGTGCGGAGATACACCGCCACACCGAAGAGTTCACTCTCCCATTCGGTGAGGACTCGCTCGAACTTACGGGCGGTGGCGTCAGCATCGTGATGCGGTAACGCGTGGCCCTCCATCCAGGGCTGCGCGTCGACGCCGGCAATGGCGCAGAACGTGGGGGCGAGATCCACCAAGCCCACCGGGGCAGTGACCGTGGCTGCCTCTACCCCGGCACCGGGCGCCGGCCGCCAGATCAACGGCAGCCGCATCAGGCCGTCGACGTGGTACGGACCCTTGAACAGCAGACCAAAGTCTCCTTGCAATTCGCCATGATCGGTAGTGAACACCACGTCGAGGTCATCGGCCCACCCCTTGGCCTCCGCCGCTGCCAGTACCCGACCGATGGCTTCGTCGATGAGTTCCACCTCCACCGCGTTCACGGCGTTCACTTCCCGCACCTGATCGGCGGTCATCGTGGCCGGCACCCACCGGGTAGGGGCCTCATAGTTCGATACCAACTTACCGTCGTACCAGAGGCGCCAATGGCGGGGCTTGTCGTCGAGAATCCGCTCGCGTTCGGCGGGGTCCTCCACATAACCCGCGGGCAGGGGCACGTCGCGCCAATCCACTCGCCCGAGTTCGGAGGCGGGCGGATCCCACGGATGATGCGGGTCCGGGAAACTCATCCAGCAGAACCAGTCGTCATCGGCATCCAACCCGTTGAGCCAGGCGATCGTGCGGTCGGCCACCCAATCCGTGTGATACCACTCACGGGCCACGGGGTTGACCTGCACTTGTGGCGCTCCCGTATCGCCCCCACCAGTGGCGTTCACTTCTAGGTCCTTGTCGAGCACGGCGTAGAAACCACCCAGGGCATCGAAATGGTTTTCAACCATCCACCGGCCGTAATGGAGCGACCCCACCGGCGAGTGGCCGGCGAACTCGAGATGATCGAAGCCCCGGTGCGGACCCATCCCGCCCTCCGCCTGAAGCGACTGCGCCGTGGGGAGACCGGAGGCGGCCATTCGATTCTCGGTGAAACGGTTGAAGGGGTCGAGAAACGGTTCGAAGTGCGGCTTGCCCACCAGTGCCGTGCGGTAGCCGGCTTGGTGGAGCACTGCGGCCACCGAGGGAGCATCGACGGGCAGGGCCACGCCGTTCATCCACACCCCGTGGGTACTCGGATACTGACCGGTCAGCATCGTGCAGCGCGATGGCATGCACACCACCGACTGCGGCACCGCCCGCTCGTAACGCACTCCCTGGGCGGCGAGGCTGTCTACTACCGGCGTACGGCTCAACTCGCCACCGTTGCACCCCAACGTGTCGTAGCGCTGCTGATCGGTGGTGATGAAGAGGATCTTGCGGCCCATTAGGTCTCCGTGGTGGTGAGAGCGTCGATTGCCGGTCCGACGCCGGTCTCAAGTTGGCGAGCGAGTTCGTCCAGGGCGCCCCCGGTGGCGCCGCCGAGCACGATGGCCATCACCCCGGGATCGGCGTCACTGCTGTAGACGGCCAGGCAGCGATTCTCTTCGAGCGCGATCACATCGATGGTGCCGAGATGCTCTACGAACAGCCCCCCGGAGATGCGGTACTGGAATCGGCGTTGCAGCGGGTCGTTGGTGAGGATGGTTTCAGACAGGCTCACACCGCTCCCCAGCACGATGGTGCGGGTGTCACCTTCGACAACACAAGAGGTAATGCCGGGGAACCAGAGATGCAGCAAGGCTGCTCGCCCCACAACCTCCCAGGCTCGCTCCGCCGATACCTCGATCACCCGGTGGCGACGCTGCGATGCCCGCATCAGACTGGCCTGCCCAGGAGGCCCATGATGAGACGAGTGGTCACGCGTCGGGGGGCGGCGCTACTCATGCGCTGATCCTTGCGCAATAAGTAGCGCGCCTCCCAGGAAGAAGCCACGTCAAGCCCGGCTAGGACATCGCCGCGTTCGGCGGCGGGGAGTTGCCGTAACTCTGGCCCGAAGACCTCCGCCAGTTGACCCCGCAGCACGGCCCGGATGCGCCCCGACTCACTGGCCACTCGCCCCGGGAGCGGTTGCTCCGGCCTCCCGGTGAGGGCGAAGAGCGAGGCCAAGAGTTTCTGCTGTCGCTCTATCGCCTCTCGAACGAGCGCATCCACATCATCGAAGTACCGAAACAACGACCGAGTGGAGATACTGGCTCGCTCAGCGATCTCCTCGGTACGAGGGGCAAGATTGCCGGCTCGGTAGAGGTCCAACAGTGCCTCTATCACGGCATCCCGATTGCGATCCCGGCGCTGCCGCCGACCGTCGAGGGGTCTTCGGTCGTCTTCACCGTTCGTACGCTACTGATTGACACTATTTTATGACAATACCTAGGGTGCCGGATGACTTTGCTACTCGATTCGCTCCGCCGCCGGATGCGGGCCATGCACTCCTTGTACGAGGATGCCATCGCCACCATGGACCTCAGCCATGTGAATCATTTCGAGCGTGAGGGCGTTCTGCCCATCGCCTTCTGTCTCTTTCATTACACCAACATGCAAGACGTGTCCTCAAGCCTGCTCATGGGTGAGCCCACCGTGTGGAACCATGAGTGGCAAGCCCGGGTGGGGATGGCCATCGACGACCACGGGAAAGAACGCACCGTGGAGGAGATGGGGCAGCAACGCATCGGCGACTACGAAGCGTTTGGGGACTACCAGCGAGCCGTGTTCAGCCGCACCGAGACCTGGCTCAGTGAACTAGACCCCTCCGCGCTCACCACTGTGATCGTGCCCCGTCCCCTGCCCCCGATGGTGGCCAATACCTACAGCGCTCGCGTGGCGGGCGATGAGGGCATCACGATGCTCGATGCCATTGAATGCTGGATCTACCAGCACGGCCTGCGCCACATGGGAGAAATCGAACTAGCCCGGGGGCTCGTGGGTTTGGGCGGCATGACCTCGTAACTGCGCCTACGTTGAGCAGATGACCAGCCCACTCGTCCTGATCGACACCCCCGCCCCCCATGTGGCCCGCTTCACCCTCAACCGGCCCGAGAAACGCAACGCGCTCAACAATCCACTGCGCGGTCAACTGATCGAAGGCCTACAGGCCGCCGACGTGGACCCTGACGTTCGTGTCTCCATCATTCGAGGGGCGGGCACGTCGTTTTCCGCGGGCTACGACATCGGGGGGGGAAACGAAGGACACGACTACCCGCATTTCACGGCGCCGGGCGAGGGCCAATGGCCGCGGCATGTCACCGAAACCTGGATGGGGATCTGGGACCTGCAAAAGCCGGTGCTCGCCCAAGTGCACGGCTACTGCCTGGCTGGTGGCAGCGAACTAGCCACCGGCTGCGACCTCGTCTACGTGGCCGATGACGCCAAGATGGGCTACCCGGCGGTGCGGTTCGGGGTGCCCGACATGCAGTTCCATGCCTGGCTGCTGGGCATGCGGGCGGCCATGGAAATGATGGTGACCGGCGACTCCATCTCCGGCACCGAGGCCGTCCGACTGGGCTGGGCCAACCGAGCCTTCCCGGCCGCCGATCTCGAGGCATCGGTGCTGGCGGTGGCCGAGCGCATCGCCCTGCTCCCTCCCGACATCGTGCAACTCAACAAGCGCACTGTGCACCGCGCCATGGACCACATGGGCCTGCGTCAGTCCATCCGGGCCGGTACCGACATCTGTGCTCTGGGCATCCACCAGGAGAGTTTTGTGGTGTTCCTCAACGAAATGAGAGACAAGGGCCTTACCGCGGCCTTGCAGAAGCGAGATGCGCCCTTCGGCGATTACCGAACCATCGAACCCCACCCCGGCTGAGCCCCCCCGGTCGAGGTCGTTAGCCCCGGCAGATCTGCCCGGCCGACACGATCGGCACCATCGAATCGCGATGTCCCGGTACGGTGCGGTGATGACACGTTTCGAGGGGCGTCGCGCCCTGGTCACCGGAGCCGCTTCGGGCATCGGCGCCGCCACGGTGGCGCTACTGCGCTCCGAGGGTGCCACCGTGGTGGGGATCGACCTGCAACCGAGCGACGACGTTTGGGAGGGCGACGTCACCAACCCAGCCTCGGTGTGTGCCTTCATGGCCGCCGCCCTCGAACACCTCGGCGGGCTCGACATCGTCGTGAACGTGGCTGGCATCGTGCATTTTTCGCGCATCGAAGACCTGACCTGGGCGGACTGGCAACGCCATCTGGCCGTGAACCTCACCGGTCCCTTTCTCGTGTCGCAGGCCGCCGTTCCCCATCTGGCCGCTCGGGCCGGTTGCATCGTCACGGTGGCGTCGGTAGCGGGCCTGAAAGGCCAGGCGTACACCTCGGCCTACTCCGCCTCGAAGGGTGGGGCAGTGCTCTTCACCAAATCACTGGCTCTCGAATTGGCTGATCGGGGCATCCGGGTGAACTGCGTCTGCCCGGGCGGGGTGGACACGCCCCTTCTCGGGCCAGCCTCCGCGTCGATCCCGAGCGATGCCAACCCCCGGCTCATGGATCGCCTCCACAGCGTGATCCCCGCGCTGGTCCACCCCGACGAGGTGGCCGAGGCCATTGCCTATCTGGCGTCGGATGCCGCCCGCATGATTACGGGCACTGCGCTGGTGATCGATGGAGGCACGCAGAGCTAACCCGCTACGCCCTGGAGCGCAACGGTTCCGGGAGTTGCTTCCCCGGGGGGGGTTCCGCCCGCCCTCGGCGCATCGGGCGGCGCCTGGCGGTCACGGTTGGGCCTGGATCACCCCCACCGGGAAGCGTGGGTGCCTAACCGGAATCCACGGCTCTGCGCTGACTAGCATCGTTTGTTCTATGACTGGCACCACGACCACCGTTGGCGAATCTCATCGCTGGCGCAGCTTCGCAACTGGGTTCTTCGGCGTCCTCGCCATCATCGGGGTGCTGGCCAGCGTGCTGGCGGTCTGGTCGCAAGAGGTGCTCTTCAAACCGGACTCGCTCGCCAACGCGGTGGAGCAGGCCTTACTCGAACCCGAAGTGATCGATGCGGTGGCTACCTACCTCAGCAAAGAGATCGCCCAGGCGATCCCCCTTGATACGGCCATCGCCGACCAGCTCCCCCCCGCTCTTTCCAAGCTCTCGCCGCTCCTCGCCGGCGCCGAGCGCGTGGTGGTGCAGGCCGCCCTCGAGCGCCTGTTGACGCTCGAGGTCACCCAAAACCTGATCACGGCGGCCGCTCGACGGGTGCAGCCGGTGCTCGCTCGCGTCGTCCAGGGGGAGCCAGCGATCGCGGGGGCGGCGATCGTGGACAACAAAGTGTCGATCAACTTGCTCCCTGTGCTCGGCATGGCGCTGAATTCCCTGCAGGGTGAAGGGTTCTTGACCCGGGTCACCGTTCCGGACCTCTCTCGCGACAGAGACCCCGACGAACAGATCGCTGCGCTCGAGCAATCCATCGGCCGCTCCCTGCCGGAGGATTTCGGGCAATTGACCGTCATCGAGGGCGACCCGGTAACCACCGCCAGCGGGTTGATTACCCAGGCACAGGCCGCCATCGCCGCCCTTCAGCAGGCCGTAGAGGTCATCGTGGTGCTCACCGTCGTCGCCTTGATCTTTACGATGCTGCTCAGCCAGCGCCGCCGCCGGACCGCGTTGATTCTTCTTCTCGGGATCGCGGGTGCCATGGCCATCGCTCGGGTCGTGATCTACGCCGTGCTGCGAAACGTGCCCGAACTCGCCGACGACCCAGGGGCACGAGCCGCCATCCGATCGGTGGTCACCACCTTCTCCTCAACTCTGCTCACCAGTGTCACCATCATCCTCGCAGTGGGCCTCGTTCTCGCCGGGGCACTGGTGGTGACCAAACGGTTCTCACCCGGGGGCCCGCCGCCGGAGGTCACGGAGACCCCACCGAGCACCTGGCGAGCGGTCATCGAGACCCACCGCGACATCACGGCAGTGATTTCCTTTGCCGCCGCCATCGGTATCATCACGCTGATGGGCTTCTCACCAATCGCCCTCGGGCTGGCCGTCGCCCTCGGTGGCGTCGGGTGCGCAGTCCTGGCCATGACCTATACGGATCGGCCCCCGACGAAAACGCCCTAACCATTCTCGGGAGGGTTTCGGCCCTCCCGCTCGCCCAGGGCGCGACCATGATCCCCGAAGACACCAGGAGCCGAGGGTGAGCCATCCGGCCAACACCACTGCACCCCCGACTCAAGACAGGTGCCAAATCCAACGTCCATCGAAGGTCGGCCTCGCGGTGCTTCGGCGGCCCGTTGGGACCCACTGGAGCGCGTCACCGAACAAGAATCGAGTACCCCGTACGGGATTCGAACCCGTGCTGCCGGCATGAGAAGCCGGATTCCTGGGCCACTAGAAGAACGGGGCTTGCTTCGTGGTGAAGGGAAAGGATAGCCGCCGAAGCCCCCCTCCACACCTTCGGTCGCCCCGAGACCACCCCCAGCGGCTAGAACAGATTCGGGTTCGTCCTCGGCCTCGCCCACCAGTTGAGTAGACCGGCCAGTTTCGGGAGGAACAGCAGTGTTCAAGGAACCGACGGGAACGCTCCTGATCATCTTGGTCATCGCCTTCACGGCACCGCTGGTGGTCACGTTGGCTCCCTGGTTGCGATTACCAGCACTGGTAATCGAGATCCTGCTCGGCATCTTGGTGGGTCCGGCGATGCTCGACCTGGTGGTGATCACTTCTCCGATCAAACTGCTGGCCGAGATCGGACTGGCCGCACTGATCTTCCTGGCCGGTTTCGAGATCAATCCCCAACGCCTGCGGGGTAATCCATTGAATCTCGCCGCCGGCGGCTGGGTCATGTCGATAGCCCTGGGCCTCGCCTGTGGCGGCCTGCTGCAATTCACGGGCTTGATCAAAAACGAGGTCTACGTGGGCCTTGCCCTCACGACCACCGCTCTGGGTGTGCTCCTACCGATCCTGAGGGATGCTGGCATTCTCCCCACCAACTTCGGCACACACATGTTGGCCATCGGCTCGCTGGGCGAGTTCGGGCCCATAGTCGCCATCGCTTTGGTATTGAGCAGCACCGAATTAGCAAGGTCCGTTATCACCCTTACGATTTTCGCAAGCGTTGCTGTGTTGGCGATGGTACTGGCCGCTCGCCCCCAGTCCCCTCGACTCCAGCAAGCCCTAGGCAGCACCCTCCGATCCAGCGGACAGCTCTACATCCGACTCGCGGTGCTGCTCATTGCCGTCCTCACCTTTGCCGCAACGAAACTAGGGCTCGACATGCTGCTAGGGGCCTTTACCGCCGGTATCATCTACCGGCTGCTCGTGAGTGCCGGGGCTTCCAAAGCGGAAGAACAACAGGTGGAGTCCAAGATCGAAGCGCTGTTCCTGGGCTACTTCGTTCCGATCTTCTTCGTGGTCACCGGTATCAACTTCGACCTGACTTCTCTCACGGGTAGCCCGCTCGCGTTGGCGAAGGTCCCACTATTCTTGGGATTGTTTCTGGTCGTGCGAGGCCTGCCCGTTCTCCTTTACCGGTCCGAGTTTCCGGCCCGCTCCGACCGGATGGCGCTGGCCGTTCTATCGGCTACGGCCCTGCCCCTAGTCGTAGCTATCACCACGATCGGCCTGGAGACGGGCCAGATGCGGCCCAGCACAGCCGCCGCGTTGGTGGGGGCCGGAATGCTATCGGTCGTGGTTTATCCAGTCCTTGGCTTCGCGTTACTCAAACGAAACAAGGCACCGGCGCTGGCCCCGCTGGATGGTGCGCCCCCGTTCCCTGCCGGTTCCGAACCATGAGCGATTTCGTTCGGAGTCGACCGGCGCCGACCAACTCGCTGCGCTCCTTACGATTCAAAGAGCATGCCCTTGATTCGCTGTGGTTTATGCCTCTATGCGGGGCCATCTTGGCCTGGTTGATCTCCCGCATCACGCTCTACCTCGACCACCTGACTCAGACCGCGTCGAAGTTCCCCGATCTCATACCCGCCTCGGCGGTCACCAACAGCGCCGACGCCGTTACCGCCACCACGGTAGCCGCCGCGATGCTCACGCTGATTGCGGTGGTGTTCTCCACCATGCTCGTGGCGGTGCAGTTGGCTAGCAGCCAGTACTCACCGCGTATCACGCGCGTGTTCGTACGGGCTCGGCTCACCCAGATAACACTCGCCGTCTTCATGACCACGTTTGTATTTGCGTTGAACGCTCTCATCGGCTGCCGGGCTTCGGAGGATCGCCTTGGCCCGGCGTTGACTATGCGGGTGCTCTACCTCCTGGTGCTGACCACCATGCTCACGTTCCTGGCCTTCATTCACGGCATGGTCCGATTACTGCAGGTGCAATACCTGCTGCAGAAAGCGGCTTGGGCCTGCCACCACGCCATCGACCGATCCTTCCCTGCCGCCGCGGTGTATCGAGAAGTCCCGGCGGTCTCGCCGAGCCCCGCTCCCCTCAAGGTTATGGGCCCGCTTACCCGACACCCCCGCCTCACGATGCGGCGCTCCAACGGCCCGCGACCACGGGTGCTCCAGGCCGTCGACCTGGCCGGATTAGCGGCCGCCGCCGCTGAGTTGAACTGCTGGGTGGAACTGCAGATGCCGGTTGGCGACCATGCCGGACCGTCGAGGGTCGTGGCGCTTATCCACGGCGAAAACCCCGACGCGCTCGCCGGCACTTGGGTGCACCGATTCATGCTCTTCGGAACCGAGCGCACGTTGTTGCAGGATCCGGGATTTGGGATTCGCCTGCTGGTCGATGCCGCCAGCCGAGCGCTCTCACCCGCCATCAACGATCCGACCACCGCCGTCCAAGCACTGCTGCGCATCGAAGACCTACTCGCCCGTATGACCTACCATCCCGATCCGTCTGGCTGGTACACCGACGAGGCGGGAACGCTGCGCGTGAAAATGCTGGAGCCGGGGTTCATCCGGTTGGCCACAATGGGGCTCACCGAGATCCTCCACTACGGCGCCACCGCACCTCAGGTGATCAGGGCATTGCTATCGATGAGCGCCAATCTCGCCAGCATCACCGAGGGCGAACGGCACAGTTTCTTCGAGGACTACCAGCAGCGCTGCGAAGTGACCGCCTACGCCAACATGTCCCACAGAACCCGAGACATCGCCATCGAGGCCGACCACATGGGGTTCGGCTAGTCCACCCGCCCGTGCCCGGGTCGTCCCCCCTGCGCACGAACCGGCTGCCGACGAAACCATCGGATCGGCTTTGGCCATCCCATGCTCGACGGGGACAGCCCACGACCGGCAGAGCGATGCGGCCGAGCGGGTCGCTGAGTCGATCTATGGCGCTTCGACGCCATCACCGTCAACGACCCGTTCGACGATCGCTACGCTACCGGCTTCCCTCGCCGCTGACTCCTCGAACGCGCCGCGAACCAGGAGCAACGGCAGGCAGACCGACGCGTCAGCAGACCTGCTGGACGTCGAGGATCTGATTGGGGCCGCGGGTGGTAGCGCCCAGTGCATCGCTGGCTTGGATCCACCAGGTTATGTCGACGTCGGCGGTGGGGGGACCGAGGGTGGCCACCCACTCGCCGCCGTCGAGCGACATGGGTGTTGTCGAGGTGCCCGAGGCGCCGCCGCCGGTCCAGCGCAGGACGACGGTCATGTCGGACTCGTCGGTGACCGTGGCCCGCACTTCGCTCTGGTGGCAGAAGGTGGATCCGGCCACGCCGATGAACGGGCGGTCGGCCGCGCTCGAGCTGATGACCGGGCCCCGCCGCACCTGACCGGTGATCGCCACGCGGGCCGAGCCGGCGGATCGATCTCCGGCGGCCTGGCGACCAGCCAGCACGAGCGAGCCACCGAAGGAGCCCTCGGGCAGGGCGCCCCGGTCGACCGTGACCACCACCTGCGCACGCTCCCCCGGCGCCAACGTGCCGCGCTCGGGCATGGCGGTGGCGCCGGGCAGCTCGACGGCGGCCGTCCAGAGCATCGCCTCGCCGCCGTCGTTGACGAACGCGATCGTCGCCTCGGTGGCCGACGTGCCCAGGTCCTGCGGACCGGTCTGCACCACGAGGCGGGCGAAGGCCACCGGCGGGACCGAGCTCGTGATCGACGAAGGCGGGGCGGTGGTCAAGGAGGCGGCGGCCGTCGTGGTCGACGTCTCGGGGGTGGTGGTCGTGGTGGACCCGGTAGCGGCCACGTCGGCGGGCTCGGAGCCGTCCGGGCGCAGCGCGAGCGCGAGCAGGGCGACGACGATCGCCAGTGCGGCGAGCAGGGGCAGTCGGCGTCGCCACCCGGCGCCACCCTTGGCACCTGCCCCGGCCGCGCCGTCCGGTGGGGCGCCGACGCTCGTCAGCACGCGGTCGCGCAGGTCGGCGGGCGCCGGCACGATCGGGGTCAGAGCCAGCAGGCCCAGCGGGCTCACGACGGTGCGGCGGCGTTCCTCACACACCTCGCAGTCGTCGATGTGGCGCGCCACCCGCTTGCGCAGGCGCGGCTCGAGCCGGCCATCCCACCCCTGGAGCAACGCGTCGAGCTCGGCGCAGTCGCGTCGCCCGAGCCGCCCTACGAGGAGCACGGTGAGCGAGCGCTCCACGAGTGATCGCACACGGCTGAGGCGCACGTTGGCGTGGTGGGCGGACACCTCCAGCGCGTCGGCCAGCTCCTGGCCCGACAGACCCTGGCGGAGATGGAGGAACAGCACGGCCTTGTCCTGGGGGGCGAGGCCCTCGGCGGCGTCCCACACCAACCGCTGCAGCTCGCTCTGCTCGACGGGGTCCGCCGGCACGGGGGCGGCGATCACGGCGCCCACCTCCTCGGTGGGCACCATGCGGCTGCGCCGGCGCGCCCGGCCCAGCGCGGTCGTGCGGCACACCGCGTAGAGCCACGGCCGCAGGCGATCCGGATCGCGCAGCTGGCCGATCCGTTGGCTGGCCGTGACGAACGCGTCGTGCACTGCGTCCTCGGCCTCGTGGCGGTCGTGGAGGATCGACGCGCAGTAGTCGAAGAGACGATCCGCGTAGCGGTCGTACACGTCTGCCCACGCGCCGGCGTCACCCTCCTGGAGCCGGCGCGCCAGCGCCGCATCGTCCATGGGCGAAGTATAGAGAGGGGCGCGCACGGCTTACCGCTGGGGCGCATCGGGATCGAGGGTCGTGGTCACAGCTCCAGGACGCGCCGGCTCCCCCACGGGTCACAGAAATGTCCGCGGAAACTGTGACTGCGCTCCCGGTCGGTGCATCCCACTGGCATCCGGCCACCCAGCGCCGGGAGACAAGGAGCAACTCCATGAACGTAATCCCCACCCTCACCACCCGCCAGCGCCGGATCCTCCTGACGCTGCTAGCGCTGGTCCTCCTCGTGGGCAGCCTCGCGGTGGCCGGCCCCCTCCGTTCGCCCGCCGACGCCACCGCGCAGGATCCGTCGTCCTCCGAAGGCGGCAGCCGCGAGGCGAGCACCACCACGAGCACGTCGACCGCCGTCGCCACGAGCACCACCGACGCCCCCGGCAGCGGCGAGACCCCCGAAGACGACATGCCCGAGGTCCCCGACGAAGACGACGAGGACCCCGGGCCCTGGTTCCCTCCGAACCACGGCATCGACGACTTCGCTCCCACGCCCGTCGTGCTCGACCTCGTCGCCAAAGTCGACCCGCAGGTGAACCCCGACCTCGAGGGCGGCCCCGGGTCGTTCTCCAACGGGCCGATCCAGTGCGACGGCCAGTGCATCGAGTGGGCGACCGTCGAGCCCGGCGGCACCTCGGCCACCTTCACGATGCACACGACCGTGCCCGCCCGGCTCTGGGTGTCGATGGACCCCCCCGCGGCGGAGCACAACGGCAACCTGGTGCGCGACTGGGAGGTCACCATCGACGACCTCACCCCAGACACGCTCTACAACGTGGTCCTCGTCGCCGAGGACAAGCACGGCAACCTCAACCACCGCTACGGCCAGTTCCGCACGCTCCAGCGCCACGTCGAGATCACCTTCACCTCCATCTACGTGAAGAACGACGCCGACAAGTGGGACATCAACAAGGGCGAGGTCGAGTGGAACTTCGAGGTCGAGGACGACTGGATCGAGGACTTCCACCGTGGCATCGCCAAGATCAAGAGCGGCCGCACGGTCAACCTCGGTGACGGCCGCCGCCTCGTGATCGAGGACGCCGACCGCTTCCTGCAGCTCGCCGTGCAGGGCGTGGAGCACGACAGCTGGGGGAAGTGGTGCCCCGACGGTCCCCCGCCTTACCCCGGCCACGGCGGCGGCGACAGCAACACCGACTGCCGCTCCTGGGCCACCGCAGCGGAGTTCATCGACCTCGACAACCTCGTGGTCGACGACCCGGCCATCCCCGCCGGCTACGACGCCGCCTTCATGCTGCGCACCCGGGACTACTACCTCCAGTTCGACGCCTACGGGACGATCGACATCTGGTACGCCTGAACCCCTCGGAGGCCGGGCACCCCCACGGTGCCCGGCCTTCGGCGCGCCCGGACCCAGTGGCTACTCGAGGACCGCGAGCTCGATGGTGGCCGTCGAGGCGTCGCCGAGGTCCTCGGCTTGGCGGACCGCCTTCTTCACCGGGAGCACGTAGGCGCCGCGCTTGTTGTCGGGGAAGATCGACGTCTGCCATCTGGTGGCGCCGATCGTGACCTCGACCCGGAGCGAGCCGAAGCCCTCGGCCATTCTTCCCCCGTTGTGACCTGGCAGACCTACCAACACGTCCGCCAGGGAATGCCGACCGACGCCGCCGAGCGGGTGGCCGATGCGATCTTCGGGGCGTAGGCCCCGAGGACTCCTCCGGGGGGGCGGCTTGACCTTGGTGACCTTCTGGTCGGCAGCGAACGCTCGCCGCTGACCGGAGCATCGCTCTCGTGGTGATCAACCTGTGATCAGGGTGCGACTCTCGGTGTAGTTCACGCCGAAGCCCCAGGCCGCTGACCTGGGGCTTCGTGTGCAGAACGGGGCTCGGGGGGGAGGACTCGAACTCACGCTTGGCCCATGACGGTTGGTGTTGCCGGGTGTTGGTGGGTGCGGGATTCCGGACTTCATGGAGGTCGACGCCCAGCTTCGGTGGCGGCTGATGATGGTTCGTGCAGAGCCGTTCGTGACCAACTCGTGACCAAACGGCAGCCCAATCACGGCTAGATCCGGAGTTGGGTCGGAACGCCAGATCGGCTGTCACACCCGACCCGTAAACTTATAAGTGCACCGGGAGCACCGAGTGTGCCCCGGGTAGCGGCTGGGGCTGAAGTGGCGGCAGGCGTGACGAGCGCTTCAGGTCGCCCACTACCAAGAGGAGTACCCATGGAAGAAAACACCAACCTTTCGGCGCGGGATCGAGCCGTCGGCGCTCTCATGGGCCTGGCGGCGGGCGATGCCGTCGGAACGACCCTCGAGTTCATGCGGCCAGGCTCGTTCACCCCGATTACCGACATGGTGGGCGGCGGGCCGTTCGGGCTCCCCGCCGGCGCGTGGACGGACGACACGTCGCTGGCCCTATGTCTGGCCGAGTCGATCCTCGACACGGGGGATCTCGACCTAGCCGACCAGCTCCGCCGCTACGTCCGGTGGTGGAAGACGGGATACCTCTCGTCGAACGGCCGGTGCTTCGACATCGGCGTCACCACCTCCAGCCAGCTGACGCGCTTCCGGCAGACCGGCGACAAGATCGACCCCAACCCCAATCAAGAGGAAGCCGCCAACGGCTCGTTGATGCGTCTCGCCCCCGTGGCCATTCGCTGGCACGCCGACATAGCCGAGGCTGCCGAGCGGGCCGCTGAGTCGAGTCGGTCCACGCACGCAGCCGACCGCCCTGTCGACGCCTGTCGAGTCCTCGGAGCCATGACGGCAGCGCTCATCTCAGGCACCCCCGCCGACGAGGTCCTCGCTCCCGACTTCTGGCAGTGGGGTGCCCTTCACCCCGAAATCGACGCCGTCGCACGAGGCTCGTGGCGTACGAAGGAACCACCGGAGATCAAGGGCACCGGGTACTGCGTCGCGGCACTGGAAGCTGCCCTGTGGGCCGTCGGCGGAGCGGCTGACTTCGCCGAGGCTGTGTTGCGAGCCGCCAACCTGGGCGACGACGCCGACACCACCGCCGCCATCGCCGGACAGCTCGCCGGTGCCCGCTGGGGCGTCAAAGGAATCCCCCAAGCCTGGCGCGACAAGCTGGTGTTCAGCGCCCGCATCACCGAGCTTGCCTACGGGCTGTACGCGGCTGGCGGTGGTCACGCTTCTCGTGATCCACGCTGGCCGCACGATGCCGACCTCCATGCGTGGTGGGTCGACCCCGGCGAGGTGCTGGCCGGCGAGTACCCCGCCACGAGGAACGACGCGTTCCACAGTGCGGGGAAGGTCAACCTCCTCGTCGACGCCGGGATCCGCACCTTCATCGACCTCACCACGCCCAACGACCCGCTCGATCCGTACGCTCCGACGATCGAAGCTGCTGCCGAGGCTCGCAATCTCGATCTCCGTCACCTCAGCGTGAAAATTCCTGACCTCGGCGTACTCCCCGACGCCGAGTACGACACCATCCTCGGACTGATCAGCGAGCACCGGACGAGAGGCGTCGTGTACATCCACTGCTGGGGTGGTGTCGGGCGCACCGGCACCGTCGTCGGCTGCATGCTCGCCGACCGCGGGCACGACTACGACGCGATCCTCGCCACCATCAAAACACTCAGGGCCGGAACCAAGAAGAGCAATCGACCCTGCCCCGAGAGCCATGAACAACTGGAGGTCCTTCGGCGACGGGCGAGGTCGGCCTGAGTCACAGATCGCGTTGGTACGCGTGGTGACGCTCATCGTTGCCTCCAGGACATCTGCTGACCTGGGGCTCCGTTTGTAGAACTGGGCTCGGGGGGGAGGACTCGAACCCCCAATGACTGGATCAGAACCAGTTGTGTTACCGATTACACCACCCCCGAATGGGCGGGCCGTCACCATACCGAACTACCCCGTGAGCTCGCACACCGGTCAGTCATTCATAGCGTTGTCCAGGCGGAAGAGTCGGTCATAACCAATGACGCGTCCGAGAGCCACCGCCACCGATTCTCGACCGAGTTGGCGCAGTTCCCCGCGCCAAGAGAGCCTGGTTTCGCTCGGCGACACACTGGCATCGAGGCCCAAATCCTCCGCAATCGCCTCCACCCGGTACGCGTGATACCCGTCGGTTACCAGCACCACCGTCGTGAGGTCTTGGGCCACCAGAAAACGGGCCGAGGCAGCCAAGGACTCCCAGGTGCTGCTGCCATCCACCTCCTTGAGGAGATCTTCATCGGGCACCCCGCGGGCTCGCAGGTAGTTGTAGCCCGCGGTGGCCTCGGTAAAACGGTCACCTTTCTGCCGTCCCCCGGTGAGCACGATGCGCGGTGCCAGCGAGCCCTCGTACAGTTCCAGCGCGTGGTCGAGCCGGTCCTGCAGCACCGGGGAGGGCACGCCGTTGTACTGCGCCGCCCCCAGCACCACGATGGCGTCAGCGGGCTGGGCACCGTCACGGATACTGGCCCGGTACACCTGCACGAAGGTCACCCCGAGGCACAGGACCACGGCCAACCCGGCGAAGGCCACCAACCCCACCACCCGGCGCAGCCACCGCCGCCGACGCCGCTGAGGAAGCACCGAGCCATCGGTCATAGGCGCGCTCGGGCCGCCCGCAAACGATCGAGGGTGCGCGTCTGGCCCAAAGCGGCCAACGACTCGAACAGCGGCGGCCCCACCGATCGCCCGGTGGTGGCCACGCGCACCGGTCCCTGGGCTTTGCTGAGTTGCGCCTCGCCCTGGGCATTGACCACCCCGGCGGATACCGCGGCGGCCTCCACCGCCGCTCGGATTGGCTCCACCTCCCACTCGGTGACCTGCGTCAGACCGGCGATGGCCGCATCCACCATCTCTCGGGCGTTGATGCCCTTCACCATCGCCTTGTCCCAGGAGGCGTCATCGAGCGTGAGGGGCCCGTCGAGCAGGAAGGCCACCATCGGCTCGATTTCGGTGAAGAGGCGCACCCGCTCTTGGATCAGCGGCGCAATCGGGGTGAGGACCGCCTCCACTTCGGGTCCGCTGAGGAACGGTCGGGCCCGTTCAATGAACTCACCCACCGGCAGCGCCCGGAGGTATTCGGCGTTGATGTGCTGCAATTTCTTCACGTCGAAGAACGCCGGCGACGGGGTGACATCCTCCAGCCGGAACTGCTCGATGATCTCCGCCAGCGGTCGGATCTCGATGCCATCACTCGGACCCCACCCCAGCAGCGCCAAATAGTTCACCATCGCCTCCGGCAGGTAGCCCTGAGCGGCGAAGTCGGCCACCGAAACGGCGTCCTTGCGCTTCGACAACTTCTTCCGGCCCTCATTCACCAACATCGGCAGGTGGGCAAAGACCTCCGGACGCCCAAGGCCGAGCGCATCGCGCAGCAGAAGGTACTTCGGGGTGCCGGGCACGTGGTCCTCGCCCCGCACCACATGCGTGATCCCCATGGCGGCGTCGTCGTAGGCATTCGACAACAAGAACATCGGCATGCCGGTAGACCGCAGCAGCACAAAATCCTCGATCGTCTTGTTCTCGAAGGACACCTCACCTCGCACCAGATCGGTGAAACCAGTGACGCCATCATCGGGCGTGCGAAACCGCAGGGCTGTGGCATCAGAGCGGG
>SHVB01000025.1 GCA_009694375.1 Acidimicrobiia bacterium | reverse complement strand
TCACCCAGCAGGTCGCCCTCCCGCCAGGCGCCAGTGGCGGGCAGGCGAGCCCCGTGGGCGCGATGGAGACGAAGGGCGTCGTCCGCCCCTCCTCCCTTGCCCACCGGCACTGCGGCCACGACGTTCCTCCTGCGCTTGCGAGAGGGACACCCTTCGCGGGCCGGGGCCCGAACACTTTGTTGCCCTGTTGCCAGGACCACATCCCCGCCGGAACGACGGAAGAGCACCTTGGGTGTCCATCCCAGGTTGCTGGACACGGCACGCCGCGCCACTCCTGATGTAAGACCCCAGCCTACCGTCACCCCCCCGGTGGACTCCAGCATGTTCGATCCGAACCCCCCGTTGAGCCGACGCTACGGTCGGGGAATGCTCGTTGATGGACCCCTAGTCATCCCTCGTCTCAACTCGGTGGCCGCCGCCGCCCAGGGGTTGGAAGCCGCCGGTTACGACGGCACGTTCACCTTTGAAGGCCCTCACGACCCGTTCCTGCCCTTGGTGCTGGCGGCGGACGCCACCGAGCGGTTGGAGTTGACCACCGCAGTGACCATCGCCTTCGCCCGCAGCCCAATGACCGTGGCGAGCCAGGCCTGGGACCTCCAATCCCTCTCCGGCGGCCGCTTTCATCTCGGCCTCGGCAGCCAGATCAAGCCCCACATCGAGCGTCGCTTCTCGATGCCCTGGTCGGCACCGGCGGCCCGGATGAGGGAATTCGTGCTGGCCATCCGGGCGATCTGGGCCACCTGGCAAGACCACGTCCCCCTGCACTTCATCGGCGAGTACTACACCCACACGCTGATGACGCCGTTCTTTGACCCCGGGCCACTGGAGGTCAATCCCCCGTTGATCTGGATGGGCGGAGTGGGCCCCCACATGACCGAGGCCGCTGGCGAAGTGGCCGACGGATTCATGGTGCACCCCTTCTGCACCGAACGTTCGCTACGGGAGGTCACCCTGCCCGCTCTGGAACGAGGCCGCCACCGCCCCGGGGCGCTCACCGCGCCGCTGCAGGTCTCCCTGCCGGTGATGGTGGCCACCGGGTACGACGATGCCTCCATGGCCGCAGCGATCCAAGCCGTGAAGGCTCAGATCGCCTTCTACGGATCGACCCCGGCGTACAAGATCGTGCTGGACACCCATGGCTGGGGCGATCTGCAGCCAATGCTGCGGGATCTCACGAAAGCCGGCGATTGGGCTGGCATGGCCCAGGTCGTCCACGACGATCTCCTCCACGCGGTGGCGGTGGTGGCCCCACCCGATCAGGTGGCCGCCGAGATCACCCGGCGTTACGGCACCGTGCTGGATCGGGTGGCCCTCAACGCGCCCTACGCCGCCGAGCCCGACATCTGGTCACAGATCGCCACAGGCCTGCGCGCCTAGGGCCGCAGTTCGTAGAACGCATTGACGGCATGGTCGATGTCGAGTTGGCGGCAGCGACTAAACCCAGCCGCTTGGGCTAATTGGTCAACCTTGGCCGCCGATAGGCCCAGGGTGCCCAGCCCCGCCCCACCTGGCTCGGACAACCCGCTACTCATGCACGACAACACGCTGATGCCGTACATGAGGCTGGCCATCGGATTGCGGGCCACGTTCTCGGCGTAGGTGTCCTGCGCCTTGATCTCCACCAGTAGCCACGTGCCGCTCTCCGCCAGAGCAGCCCGAATAGCCCTCGCCATACCGGCGGGATCGGTCATGTCGTGGAGGCAGTCGAAGGTGGTGATGAACGCGGCCGATCCATCGGTCGGCAACGGCACCGTTCGCGGGTCGAAGAACTCCACGTTGGCCACCTGCTGCTCGGTCTGCCGTTCACGGGCACGCTCCAGAGCAAACCGGGAGATGTCGTAACCCACCACGCGGCTAGCCGGGAACCGCGACGCCAACAGCAAGGCGGCACCCCCGGCACCGCAACCCACGTCGAGGACCAGCGCCCCCGCTTCCAGTGCGGTCTCCACCCCTTCCAGCGCCGGGAGCACCACCGGCAGCAGGTTGGCGCGATTCCACGGCTCGAAGCTCCGCTCCACACCCACGGCACCCTCCCGCCCGTGGGAGTCGTAGTCGAGTCCCAGGCCGGTGCGGAAGGCTTCGGGCATTTCCTCCAGCGCCGCCATCGTTTGCGGGAGCCGGTGAAACATGCCCATCCCAAAGGACGGATGATCAGGCGAAGCCAGCACCGCCACCGCTTCTGGTGACATCGAAAGCGCTTCGTCACCATCGACTTGGATGATCTGCGCGGCCCCTTGGTTGTAAGCCCACTCCCGTACCCATCGCTCGTCGAGGCCCGTGACCGCCGCCAGGTCGGCGGCGGTGCAAGGCGACCCGGCTTCCGCTAGCGCCCGGTAGAGGCCCAGTTGGTCGCCGAGATGGATCATCCCCGACGTCACGGCCCCTTCGAGCTTAGTGAACACCCGGAACGCGAATAACCCCAGTTTCTCCGGGTCCGGCGTCATCGTGAACCCCCGCCACTTCGCATCGTTGTGGAGATGCGCAGGCCCGGGGCGCCCTTGACAACGGTCAGCGACGCACCTCGCTCATGGGGTCCCAGGCTGAGAGGTCGGTGAGACGGGGATCGTTCGAGAACATTTCGGTGATCGGCTGGATAACCCCGATGCGCTTCTGAAGCCGCTTGATGTGCAACTCCTCGTTCCACAGCGACAGGGTCACCGCCAGGCCCTTGGATCCCGCTCGGGCGGTGCGGCCCGAGCGGTGGAGATAGGTCTTGTGATCGGGGGCGGGCTCGTAGTGGATCACCACGTCGATGTCGTCGATATGCAGACCCCGGGCGGCCACGTCAGTGGCCACCATGACCTGGAGCTTGCCGGCACCAAAGGCCTTGAGGGCGTCTTCGCGTTGCCCCTGACGCAGGTCGCCGTGCACCGCGAGGGCCTTCACCCCTTCATCGTTGAACGCCCGCGTGAGGCGATCGGCCACCCGTTTGGTGTTGGTGAAGGCGAGGGTTCGGCCGCTGCTGCGGGCGATCGCGGCCGCCACCTTCACCTTGTCCATTTCGTGAACCATGATGAAACGGTGGAGCATGGCGGACACGGTGACCGTGGCGGACGCCACCTCGTGGTAGACGGGGTCGTGCTGGTATCGCTTGATCAGCCCGTCCACAACCCCATCGAGGGTGGCGGAGAACAAAAGCGTCTGGTGGCGGCCATCAATGTGACGCAGCAGCCATTCCACCTGCGGAAGGAACCCCATGTCGGCCATACGGTCGGCTTCGTCGACGACCACAATCTCCAGACCGTTGAGCTCCACCTCCTTGCGGTCGACCAGGTCGATCAGTCGGCCCGGCGTGGCGATAATCGCTTCGACCCCCTCGGCGAGCGCCTTGATCTGCTTGTTCATATCGGCACCGCCGTAGACCGCCACCACCTTCGAGCCAATGGCCTGCGCAAGAGGGGCCAGCACGTCGTGCACCTGCAGCGCTAGTTCACGGGTGGGCACCAGCACGAGCCCACGCGGTTTGCGAGGCTGCGCCTTGGCTAGGCGATCAAGCAAGGGCAAGCCAAAGGCCAGCGTCTTCCCGGAGCCCGTCTTGGCTTTACCGCACACATCACGCCCGGCGAGGGCATCGGCGATCGAAAGCCGTTGGATGGCAAAAGGTTCGAGGAGGCCCTGATCAGCGAGGACCTTGACAAGGCGATCCGAAACGCCGAGGTCCTCCCAGGAGAGGGGTTCCTCGAGAGCGGGGGTGATGTCGGTGTCGTCCATGAGGTTGGCTGCCACGATACCGGCGGGGCCACCTCAGACCCTCATCGTCAACCGGCGGGCAGGGCTGCTTCCAACGCCGCCACCAGGCTCTCGTCTTCCGGGGTAACCCCCGGAGCGAAACGCGACACGGTGCCATCGGCGGTGACCAGAAACTTCTCGAAATTCCACTGGATGTCGCCGTCACGGCCTTCGGCATCGGCCACCAGAGTCAGTTCGCCATAGAGCGGATGACGCCCTTCGCCATTCACCTCGATCTTCTCGGTCAACGGGAAGGTGACGCCGTAGGTGCTGTCGCAGAACGCCGCAATCTCAGCCGGACTCCCCGGTTCCTGCTCCAGGAACTGATTGCAGGGCACGCCCAGGACGGTGAATCCCCGTTCGGCGTAGCGCTGCTGCAAGGTCTCCAACCCTTCGTACTGGGGAGTTAGCCCGCACTTCGACGCTACGTTCACGATCAGCATGGCCTGGCCTTCATAGGCCCGCAGGTCCATCGCCGAGCCGTCAAGACGGTTGATTGCATGTTCATAAATAGGCACGCACCATGATAGACAACCTGGGCGACCCCGGCAATCCAGCGTGTCCGTTCCGCACCCCTTGGCTCGACTAGGTCGATCGAATCATTTTGTGAGATGTTCACCACTTAGAGCGGCGGACGTGACATGATCATGGCAGGTCTTGTGCGGTCGCCAAGTTCTAGAGAGGGCATAGGTCATGAGGGACGAAGGCGGTAAAACATTCGCAGAGGTCCGGGCACGCACCGCCCTGGCCGGCAGCCATCTCGACCCCTCGGTTCCCCTCGAGCGGGCGAGCAGCGTCACGAACGAAGTGTGGCTCACCGCTGAACATGTGATCCGGGTCAACCGTCGATCCAGTAGCCGACTCTTTCGCGAGAGCGTCCTCGGTGCGGCACTCCCCGCAGAAGTTGGCTACCCCCGCATCGTGGGTCGCGGCGGTAAGCACGGTGAAGACTGGATGGTCAGCGAGCGAATCCCCGGTCGCCCACTGGCCCACGTCTGGGCCGACCTCAGCCCCGACGAGCGCCGTTCCAGCGTCAACCAATTGGGGGACCGCCTCAAGGCGGTGCACCAGACCCCCCTGCCCTTAGGCCTTCCGTCGATCCCAGGGATCCCATCCCTGTTGCGGCTTGATACCGATAACCCCACCGAATTCGTACTACACAGCATCAAAGAAGCCTCTCAACTTGATTTCGTCGACCCCACCCTGATGCAACAGGCCGCCGACATGGTGGACCTGCTCGCACCGGCACTGCAGCCTCTCGAACAAACGATGATGGTCCACGGCGACGTCACCTTCGAGAACGTGCTGTGGCACCAGGGCACCATCACCGCCCTCATCGACTTCGAATGGGCTCGGACCGGACCCAAGGATCTCGACCTTGATGTGATCTTGCGCTGCGTCGCCTTCCCGGAACTCCACGTAGCGCCGGCCCACCGGGCACGAACCACGCCCGACGATTACGCCATGGTGCCCCAATACCTCCAGATGGCCTACCCGGAGTTGTTCGAGTACCCCCAACAGATCGATCGCTTGCGGATTTATGCCATTGCCTACGATGTTCTCGATCTCCTCACATCACCGCCCACCGAACTTACCCGCCGCCTACCACCATCGCACGCCTATCACCGGCTCGCCGCCGTCGTCGAAGGAATGTCGTACCTCGACTCCATCACGGCGGGATGTGTCTGACAACCGCTAGAGCAGCGCAGCAGCCAGATCGCGATTGGTGGCCGTAACCGCCGGGACTAGCCCACTGGCCTGCGGGAGGATCTGCTCGCAGTAGAAACGGGCCGTCAGCACCTTGCCTTCGTAGAAGGCCACCTCCTCGGCGCGGCAATCGGGCCGGTCGCGTTGCTGGCTGGCCTGGATCGCCTGGCGGGCCATCACCCATCCTCCAGTGACCACGCTGAAGAGCCGGAGATAGGGAGTGGCACCCGCCAAGCCGTCGGCGGGATCAGCCCGACCATCGCCCAAGAGCCAGGCAGTGGCGGTCCGCAGTTCGCCCAATGCCTTACCCAACGCCGCCCCAATCGACGCCATCTCCTCGCCGACAGCGCGCACATCAACGAGGGTGGCGTCGATGCCATCGAGGTAGTCCGCCATAACGCCACCCGCGCGCATGGGTAGTTTCCGACCCACTAGATCCATGGCCTGGATCCCGTTCGTGCCTTCGTAGATCGGCGCGATACGGGCGTCCCGGACGTGCTGGGCCACCCCGGTCTCCTCGATGTACCCCATGCCCCCGAACACCTGCAGCGCCAGGTTCGTAAGTTCAACCCCGAGGTCGGTACCCCAGCCCTTGGACACGGGGGTCAGGAGATCAACCAACTCGGAGGCGCGCGTGCGATCGAGCGCATCAACCGAGTGCGCGGCGCGGTCGAGGGCGGCGGCGTTGAGGTAAATAATCCCGCGCAACGCCTCGATTGACGCCCGCTGCGTCAGCAACATCCGACGTACGTCGGGGTGATCGATGATCAGCGACTGGACCCCCGCTGGCGCACCGGGGGCACGCCCCTGTTGCCGTTCCTTGGCGTAGGCCAGGGCCATTTGGAACGCCCGCTCGGCTAGGGCTAGGCCCTCCAGGCCCACCGACAGACGGGCGTTGTTCATCATCGTGAACATGTACCGCATACCGGCATTCTCTTCCCCCACCAGGAAGCCCACCGCGCCCTCACCGCCGTCGCCATAACTCAGCACGCAGGTGGGGCTGGCCTTGATGCCCATCTTGTGCTCAATACCCACGCAGGTTATGTCGTTACGATCCCGGGGAAGACCATCGCCATCGAGCAGGAACTTGGGCACGATGAAACAACTGATGCCCTTGGTACCCGGCGGCGCCGCGGGCGTGCGGGCCAGCACGAGATGAATGATGTTGTCGCTCATGTCGTGCTCACCAAAACTGATGTAGATCTTCGTACCGGTGATCCGGTAGGTGCCGTCGGACTGCGGCACCGCCCTGGTCGTGAGGGCACCAACATCGGACCCGGCCTGCGGTTCGGTGAGGTTCATCGTGCCGGTCCACTCCCCCGTGATCATCTGGGGAAGGTACGTCTCCTTGTGTTCCTCCGACGCGTGGTGCAGGAGCATGTCGATCGCACCCTGATTCAAGAGAGGGCACATCGAAAAGGCCATGTTGGCGCTCGTGAGCATCTCCTGCATCGCGATCCCCACCAGCCCCGGGAAGCCACCCCCGCCGTATTCCAGTGGAAAGGGGACGCCTCCCCATCCGGCCTCAACGTAGGCTCGATAGGCCTGCTTGAACCCGTCCGGCGTGGTGACCGAGCCGTCGTCGTTACGGACGCTGCCTTGCACATCGCCCACTCGGTTCAGCGGAGCGATGAGCTCCTCCATGAAACGCGCCGTTTCGGCCAGCACGTCGTACACCCCGGGTGTATCCACGTGTTCAAAGCCCGGCAAGGCGGTAATCCCCTCGAGGTTCACGAGGTGTTCGAGGACGAAGCGCATGTCTTGCAATGGAGCGGTGTATTCAGCCATCACCCCACGCTAGGCGGGCCGGAGATCAAGGTTTGAACGCCAGCGACACGGCGAAGTCTTGGGCCGCGTCGGTGAATACCTCCTCGAGCGTCAGCCCTGCCCCACTCAACTCGTTCTCAATGCTGGTGAGCGTGAACTTGGCGCTGATTTCCGTCTGGAGTTGTTCCCCCGCCGCGAAGACGAGATCCAACCCCAGCGCCTCGAGCCGAGCCTCCTGCGCCCGCACGGATCGCAAGTGCATTTCGATCCACTGCTCCTCGGGTCGCCACTGGGCCACGTGCCCGAAATGCTCAAGGACCAAGTTGCCGTCGAGTTCCCGATTCAGTACCCGCAGCACGTTGAGATTGAAGGCGGCGGTAACTCCGGCCGCATCGTCGTAGGCCGCCACCAGGCGAGCGGGGTCTTTCACCAGATCCGTGCCCAGGAGTAGCCAGTCGCCGGGGTGCATCTGATCGGCCAACTCGCGCAGGAACTTCGACCGCTCCACCGGGTTCAGGTTCCCGATGGTGCCCCCCAGAAAGGCCACCAGGGTGCGGTCCCCCATCTCCAGCAGACCGAGGTGCTGCTCGAAGTCGCCCACGACGCCATCCACCTGCACCCCGGGATAACGCGCCGCCAGGACCGGCAACGCCTCGCGCACAATTGCTTCACACACATCAAAGGGAACGATGTGGGCGAGAGTCCCCGCGTCCATCAGAGCATCCAGGATGAGCTTCGTCTTGGTGGAGGTACCCGAGCCAAGTTCGAGCAGCGTGGTGGCACCGGTGCGCTGGGCGATGGTGTGCGCCTCACGCTGGAGGATCTCGGTCTCACGCCGGGTTGGGTAGTACTCATCGAGCCGGGTGATCTCATCGAACAATTGCGAGCCGCGCTCGTCGTAGAACCACTTCGGTGGCAGGCTCTTGTGGACCGACCCCAGACCGGCGAGAACGTCTCGGCAGAGGGCCTGCCGGAGATCCCCGGCATCGAGGTACACGGCGATGCTGGTGTGGCTGCCGATTGACGTGCGCCTCATCGTTGTGTTCGCTTCAGTGGCTGACAACTCTGTCCGTCGGCGGTGCCGCTCCAGAGCGACTCGTCGGGCACGGAGGTCCATCCAGGGTCACCATCGAGTGGCTCGCTGGCCAACAACATGCCCCCCGCGGCCAGGCCCCTTCCCGCCAAGAAGAACAGCGAGTTGCCGCCGGTGGTCGCGGTGATTTCCTGGCCGTCGGACAACAGCAAATTGAGTTTTCCCGCAGCCAGGGTCAGAACCCGGCTCGTCACTTTCGCCAACGCTTCCACTGGGGTGCGTCCGGCATCAAGTTGGTCCAACACGAGGGCAAAGAGCACCTCGGAGTCGGTGCTGCCCTCGATAGCGCGGGCCCGTGATCGGGTGATGGCTGGAACCAACTGCTCCCGCACCCCCGACCGAAATCCGGCTACGAAGCCATTGAGCGAGAACAGCCACGGCCCGGAAGTGAACGGGGCATTGCCGATAGCCTCAATCGGCGTCGGCGAACTGGCGTTGCGGACCGCCGCCACGAACGCCTCGGCGTGGGTTACCTCCGCCGTGGCGCGGAAGGTTTGGTCGGTCCACATGGTGTGCTCGGTGCGAAAGCGGGCGGGCTCGGGGCCCACCGAGGCGTCCCACCATCCAACGCCCCATCCGTCGGCGTTTACGGCGCCCTCTCGCTGGAGGCGCGGAGTGCGGCCCTGCGCCTCCAGGGAGTGGGCGGGCTCGTAGAGAATCGACGACAACGAACGAGAAGGACCGAGGTAGGCGAGATGACGGCACATCAGGTGTCGTCACGGGCGCAGCGAAAGCCGGCGAAGATCTGACGGCGCATGGGCCAATCCCAGTTCCGGAAGGTCACACTGATGGCGCGGGGATGAGTGGCCCACGAACCACCCCGCAGCACCTTGTAGCCCTCGTCGTTGAACACCTCGGAATACTCCCGATAGGGGAACGCCACGAAGTCTGGGTACACACGAAAGTCCGACGCCGTCCACTCCCATACGTCACCGAGCATCTGATGGGCCCCGTAGTTACTCACGCCCGCCGGAAAGGCCCCCACCTCGGCGGGTCCGAGATAGCGCTGACCAAGATTGACCTGCGTGGGATCGGCGCTGGCCCCGGCCGCCGCCTTCTCCCACTCTGCCTCAGTGGGCAGGCGCCGACCGGCCCACCGGGCGTAGGCATCGGCCTCGTACCAACACACATGCTGCACCGGCTCGGCGGATCGAAGGCCATCGCGCTGCCCGAAGCGCCATCGCTGCCAGTCGCTGCCGTCCCGCTCCCAAAACTGCGGAGCGACCGCGGCCGTGTCTTGTCGCCACGCCCATCCCGCTGGTTGCCACCACCGTTCGGTTTGATAGCCACCATCGACAATGAACGCCTCGAACTCTCCGTTAGTAACCGGAGCGGTGTCGATCCAAAAAGCGGGGAGATCCACCACATGGCGGGGTCGCTCATTGTCGTAGGAGCACGGATCATCGGCGCCCATCAGAAACGACCCCGCCGCGACCCGAACTTCCGTCTCATCCGGGGCGATCCCGGTGGGCGCGGCCACCGATTGGAGACGGCGAGCCTCGGCGGGGGGCAGCAACTGAATCGACGCCAGGAGCGTCTCGGCATGCTGATGCTCGTGCTTCACCACCATGTCGTACACAAAGCCTCGCCGCAGCAAGGGGTTGGCGCCGTCGGGGTGGAGGTCGGCCGCCGCGAGGCGCTCGAGGGCATGAACACGCACCGTCCCGCCGTAGGCGCGAGCCTCGGAGGGAGTGAGCATCGGCAGGGCATCGCGCTCGTCGCGCCGATGCTTGAAGGCGTCGTAGATGTCGTCGATCCCCTCCCGGATGGTTGGGCCCCCCAGGGCCCGCACCAGCCACTGGTCCTCGTAGTTGGCCACGTGGGCTACGTCCCACACCAACGGCGACATCAACGCATCGTGTTGCCCCCGGAGCACACCATCGTCGAAGGGGGCGATGAGTTTCAGCGTGCGCTCCCGCGACTCGGCGAGGTCCTCAGTGAGGGCTCTCGCCGCGTTGATCGTGTCGCTCGGCCTCACCACGACACCTCCTGGAGTGGTTCGGCCAGTTGAGCCACCTTGTCGCCTAGGCGGAGACGTTTCTCGAGGTCATCCGCCGGGCAGCGCCAGCGAGCCGGCCATCGCTCGGCGGCCTCCGCCACGGCCCGGCGATACTGCGTCGGTACATCGGTGCGACCAAGAGCCTCGGCCGCGATCCGCAAACAGGCGGCGCCAGCCTGGGCCAGGGCCGGATCGCGGGGGCCTTGGCGAGCCGCTTCGGACCAACCGTTGGCAACCGATGCACAGGCGTCGCTCGCTCGTTGGCCCGCCTCCTCGTCGATCAGCAACACACTCACGGCGGCCGTGGCTGTCTCGGCCACTCCGGCGGGCAGGGAGTCGAGCCAGCGAAGCTCCAACCAGCCGCGGGATCGCACGGGCGGAAACAGAGTGGTGCAGTGAACGGCGAGGTCTTGGGCCGTGGGGTAGCGCCCATCGATGCCGCGGGCGATCCAATCGGCGAACGTCATCGGCGTGGTTACCGCCGTGCAGCGATCGGGGCCGTCGTGCAACAACATGAGCCGGGCCCCCAACGCATAACTCGCCCAGTCGTCCATCAGATCGCCGGTGCGAAGGGCCGGGCGGGTGCGAGTGGGATCGATCTCATCCCAGTTCGCCATCCGGGCCGAGCGAAACACCCGGCTGGGCGAACAGGCGAAGGATGCGCCGAGGGCCGGACCCAGACGATGCGCCAGCCCCCAGCGTTGGTTGGCCACTTCAGGAGGCCCGGGGTCGATGTTGATCTGTATCGACGCGCTGCTGGCCATCATGCGACGACCGGCTGGCCCGCGGCTGTCGAAATACTCCTCCATCGCAACGTAGCGAGGATGGCTCAGCGTGCGTGAGGGCATGCGAAAGGGGTCCAGGCCGGCGGCCACCGTCGCGATGCCCTCAGCCGCCAGTCGCTGACGTATCACTGCACCGTCGAGCCGCAGTGCCTCTAACGCCACCCACCATGGGTCGAAGGGCAAGGTGGCCAGTTCCACCTGCCCTCCTGGCTCCACGGTGATGCGGCTGCCGTGGGGGAGCGGTCCCCCGGTGGTGGCCTTCTCGAGTACCTCGGCCGCCTCGAGGTGGCGGCCCGGATCAGTGAGGCGGTAGGTGTGCCACTCCTGTTCGATACCCACCCGCACCGGCCCACCGTGATTGGCTTCGGCTGGCCGTTGCAGCATGAGGTAAGCGCCGTCGACAGTGAGCGCCGCATCGGTAGCCGCAGTGGCCGAGAGGTCGGTGGGCCACTCGCTCCCCGGTGATGCCGCCCTCATGGGACAGAGGAAACCCGGCTGCGGGTACCGTCGGGTACCTCCACCGTGCCATCGGGTCGGCGCGCGAACCGGCCGGTAGCCTCGCGGTGCACGGGCCCGTCACTGGGCCACGGCCATCCACCGAAGCGGGTCGTCCGGTAGTCGGCAAAGGCCTTCGCGATCTCATGGTCGTTGTTCATCACAAACGGACCGTACCGAGCCACTGGCTCACCAATGGGGTGGCCCTGCAGCAGCAGCACCTCGGCTCCCCCGGTGCTGGACAACGCAATCTCCGCATCGGCACGCACGACCGTGGCCGTGCGCCCGGCCACGGTGATTCCGTCGATGTCCAGCAACTCCCCGGCCACGACGTAGAGGGTGCGGATCGTTTCGATTCCTCGGGCGGCGGGCAACGGCCAGCGGGCACCGGGTTCGAGATGCAGATGCCAGATGGCCACATCGGCGTCCGCACGACTGGCCCAGGAATGCGGCGGTGGCGGCGGCGGCACCAGACCTCCGAGCGTTCCGGCGATCACGGTGATTTCGCTGAGCCTCCCGTTGTCGTCGCGGTGGCGAAGCCTCGGAATGGCCCCATCCCACAACATCGAAAAGTGGGGGGCCACCATTTTGTCGGCGGCCGGCAAGTTCATCCAGATCTGGAACAACTCCAGCGGATTGCCGCGATCTTGGTTGAGGAGGGGGAACATCTCCGAGTGCACGATGCCTTCGCCGGCGGTGAGCCATTGCACGTCACCGCTACCGAAGCGGGCGGCTGCCCCTAACGAGTCGGCGTGGTCGATCAGGCCTTGCCGCACGTAGGTCACGGTTTCGAACCCTCGGTGCGGGTGATTCGGGAAACCGGGAACGTCGGCCCCGTGATACATCCGCCAGCCGTCGAGGCCCGCGAAATCCTGTCCGAGATCCCGGCCCTCTAGTGACGCGGCGGGCCCAGCGTGTTCGTTGCCCGCCGGGTAGTGATCGTCGTGGTGCACGCAGAACAAGAAGGGGTCGATGGTGGGCCACTGGGAGCCGAGTTCGATGGTCTGAATAATCGGATGGGGCACGAGGCCATGCTACGGCCCCCGCCCCTGGTTCTGTGGTGGTCTAGGCAATGGCCCTGGCGAGCACGGCGAGGATTTCCTCGCCGTAGGTATCGAGTTTGGTAGGGCCAATGCCCGGACAGGCACGAAGTTCGCTGAGGTCATCGGGAAGACGCTGAGCGATGCCTTCGAGGTACTTGTCGCTGAGCACCACGAACGCCGGTACCCCATCGGTCTTGGCTCGCTGGAGGCGCCAGGCCCGTAACGCCAGCCCAGCGGCCGCAATGGCTGGCGAGGGCGGGCGCACGAGGGTGACCGGCGACCCCCCCCAGCTCACAGGCTCCCCGAATCGGACGAAAAACGAGCCACCGTCGGCCAACCGCAAGCGGATGCCGTCGTTGTCGATCTCCTCGACCGTGCCCTCGTAGCCCCCGAGCACCTTGATGGCCTGCCCCACCGAGGCTGGCCAGGACGGATCGGCCAGGGGAGGTTCCCGCACCAGCGCACCGGGGCCGGGGGCGGGAGCCACCGCCGCAACGGTGGCGATCCCCGCGAGTTCGTCGAGGAACGGCGAGCGGCGACTGTCGTCACCGAGCAGGAGGACCTGCTGACGACCCCGGGTGATACCCACGTGCAGGATCCGGCGCTCCTCCTCTACGTCCTGGGCGAGACGGTGGGGCATGAGCCCATCCGATGCCCCGAACACGACGACCCGATCCCACTCCCGGCCCTTCACCCGATGGATGGTGGACAGGGTGACCCCGCCAGGGTGGCGTTCTCGATGGAACGAGCGACGCAACCACTCCTCGAAGGAGACGGCATCGGGGTGCAGGTCAGCCACCTGGAGCAGACCCTCGAGGTCATCCAGGTGTGAACCACTGGCTCCCCCGCCACTGTCGAGCAACGTCATGGCGGCGCCGAGCCCCACCTCGTCTCGCACGGCCAGGAGCAAGCCCCGTGTGCTCGCCCCACCCCTGGCGCGGGTCGCCAGGCGGTCAAGATCGACGGCGAGGTCATCAAGTTTTTGGCCCACCTTGACATCGTCGACGCGAGCGGCCGCCCGCCGCAGGTCGCCGATGGAGCGGCAGTTATCCAGCCACTTGGTAACCCACTGCGGGAGGCCGCGACTGGGGCGGCGGTGCACCTCGTTCAGGTCGGCGCCACTCAGATGATCCGGGTCCACGGCGATCCGCAGGTAGGCCAGGGCCGCTCGCACCCCGAGGCGACCGAGCACCGACTCGTCGAGAATCGAATCCAACGGCACCCCCGCGTCGGCGAGGGCCACGTGGGGAGCCAACAGCAGCGACTGCACCCGGGTGAGCACCGCCACCTCGTGGGTGGGCGCCGCCAACTCGCGGAGCCAGGCACCCACCGCCGCGGTGAGGGCAACGGCCCCGGCATCGGACGCATGGGTCTGCACCACGAACGCACTCGCCGCCACCTCGACCTCGGGACCCGGACGGATCTCTTTGGCTACCCGAACCGTGTTGTAGGAAAGCAGGTTGGTGGCGGCCTGGGTGACCGGGGCCGGGCAGCGGTAGTTCACCTCGAGGGCATAGGCCGCCGCCCCTGGGAAGTACTCCGGGTAGTCGATCAGAAAGCCCGGATCGGCCCCGGCGTGACCGTAAATGGTCTGGTCGTCGTCGCCCACGGCGAAAACGTCGGCCGCTGGCCCGGCCGCCAGGCGCACGAGCAACACATGAGCAGGCGTGAGGTCCTGCATTTCGTCCACCAATAGATGGCGGTGTTCGGCCTGCACGGCCCGCCGCAGATCACCATCACGCAAGAGGGCTTCTACCGCACCGTAAATCTGCTCGTCGTGATCGATGGCGCCCTGACGCCGTAACTCTTCGCGGTACGGCTCAAAGGCTGCCGCCAGACCGTTGACGTCGTCGAGGTGGGCCTCCACTTCCTCGGGAGCACGAAGCCCGAGCCGAATCAGGGATAGGCCAGCGATGTAGGCGACAATGGGATCGGTATTGACCCGGCGCGGCTGTTTGGGCACGAGGCCTTCCACGATGCGGCGCTGCTCGCGCTCATCGAGGACCTCAGGACGTCGGCCAAGAGCGCGGGTGAGGATTCCGTACCCCCAGGCGTTGAGCGTCTGGATCCGGGCGCCCAGCCCTGGAATGCGGCCAGCCATTTCCTCCTGGGCCTTCTTGTTGTAGGCCAGCGCTACGGTCGCTTCGCGCTCGTAGCCGCGATCCACCAGCAGGTGGCGATACCGCTCGGTGAGCACACGAGTCTTGCCGGAGCCCGCCGGGGCGATGATCCGGGCCCCTCCTCCGGTATGAGTTACGGCGGCCATCTGATCCGGGGCCAGGGTGGCGGCAGGTTCCGTGGGTCCGGGTAGGGGGGTGAGGTACCCGAGTTCCACCGACTCAGCCGCCACCAACACCACCCCCGTGCGCTCGGCCACCGCCGTCCCCCGGGGACCGCCGTCGACCCAGGCGGGGGTGCCATCGGGAAGCAACACATCGGCCTCACCCCCTTCGCGTGCCCCCAGCCGAACGGCCTTTCGGCCCCACCACCAGATGGGCTCCTCCGTGGGCGTCTGCGCGTCGTAACTATTGGCCCACATCAGGAAATGCAACCGAGCAGACCAGAGTTGGACGTTGGCCCCCAACCGCCACGGCGGGGCGGTGACCGTTTCAGGGGCCCGGAAGGTGGAAGGGGCAACGGCGGCTTCGATCACGAGCGGGATGCGCAGGCGCCAGGCCTCGTGGAGTTGGGTCACCACCGCGATGGGATCGGCCCGCACCCCTTCGTCGATCACGACCCGGGCGGCACTCACCCAGGCAGGGGGAGCGGCAGCACCGGCCGCCACAATGACCGAGCGACCGAGGGAGAGCGGTCCGGGAACAGGCACAGCCTGAGGCTACGCGCGGCGTGCGACACCTGACGCCGACGCGTAACGTCGGGCTGTGGATGATCTCTCCCTCCAGTGTGTGAGCGGACCACGGCTGTCCGCCGCCGATCTCTACGCCGCCCTGTGCTTGCGGGCGGAGGTGTTTGTGGTGGAGCAAGCCTGCCTCTACCTCGACCCCGATGGTCGAGACCTCGATTCCACCACGCTCCACTGGTGGCTCCGCACGCCGGGGGGCCGCTTTGCTAGTTACCTGAGGGTCTTGTCCCAGCCTGGCGGTGGCCACCGAATCGGCCGGGTTATCACCCATCCAGACCATCGCGGCCAGCGGTTGGCGGGCCGCCTCATCGAAGCGGCCCTCACCGACTGCGCGCCCCCGGTGGTGTTGCACGCCCAGTCGCACCTCGTTGAGATGTACGCCCGGCACGGGTTCGTGCCCCACGGTGCCGAGTATCTCGAAGACGGCATCGCCCATACCCCGATGCAACTGGCCTGAGCACCCGACGAGCCATTCTCCGATGCCGATACCCACGCCCGCCCCCGCCTGGCTCGACGAGTTATCCCTGAAACCGGGTCCTCCGTGGTTGGGGATGGACGCCCACAGCCTGGCCGTCGATGCATGGCTGGCACCCGATCGCGATCACCATCGAGACCGGCAATGGAAAGTGGCTCTCTTGGAGGAGCGACCGGCCTCGGTATTCGGGGCACGGGACACCCCAGCGGTCCGGGTGGCTTCGCAAGAGGTACTGGATCTGATCATGGCCGACACCGGAATCACCGAGGTACCCGAGGGACTCCATCCCCTCGACGCGGCGGGGCGCATGGTGCAAGAGGATCTGTGCCTCATGGTGATGCGCGACGGGGCGGCGCACCTGGATGCCGCATCGCTGTGCTTCCCGGCGTATTGGCGACTCGAGGAAAAACTTGGTCTGCCCATGGCAGCGGTGCACGCGCCGGTACCCCACTACGGCGAGGAACTGTCCGACAAGGTCGACATGTTTCTTCAGCGACTGCGTCCCGAGCGCCCGGTGTGGCGCCGCAACTGGGCCATCCACGATGACCCGTCGTACTTCTTGCCCGCCCCCACGCCCCCGTATGCGGGACGGGCCCCCGATGGCCTCTACCTCCGCAGCGAACGCCAGACGTTGCGGCGTCTCAACCGGGCCGAGGTAGTGCTCTTTACCATTCGTACCCAGCAAGTGCCGTTGGCGGTGGTCGCCGAACGTCCCGAGTTGGCCCATCGTTTGGCGGCGGCGATCGATGCCTGGTCGCCTGAGTTGGTCGCCTACCGCGGCACCCATGGCGCCCGGGCCGCCCGCGGTTGGCTGGCGACCCGCTGAGCAATCGCCGGGAGCGCAACGATCGGGGGAGAGGTGCCGTAGCGTGAGCAGCATGTTCGGAACCAATAAGAGCCGCATGATCGATGCTGACGCTGCGTTGCCCGGTCGGGCCGAGACAATGCCGATCCCCGACCGACACCACGTGAATGGGAATCCCCTCGCCAACTTCCCCACCGGCATCGCTACTGCCGTTGTGGGCATGGGGTGCTTCTGGGGGGCCGAGCGAAAGTTCTGGGAACTCGACGGCGTGTTCTCCACCGCGGTGGGCTACGCCGGGGGCACCACACCCAACCCCACCTACGAGGAAACCTGTAGCGGTCGTACCGGCCACACCGAGGTGGTATTGGTGGCCTACGACCCCACCCAGGTGAGCTACGAGACGATCCTCGCCACGTTCTGGGAGGAGCACAATCCCACGCAAGGCATGCGCCAAGGCAACGACCGGGGTACCCAATATCGTTCGGCCATCTACACCCTCGACGATGCCCAGGCCGCCGTGGCCGAGCAGAGTCGGGTGAGGTTCCAGGCCCAACTCACCCAAGCGGGCTACGGCGAGATCACTACCGAGATCCGCCCGGCGGCCGACGCCCCGTTTTTCTACGCCGAGGGCTACCACCAGCAGTACCTGTCCAAGAACCCGGGCGGCTACTGCGGAATCGGTGGCACCGGCGTCACCTGCCCAATCGGCCTCGGCGGCTGAAGGCCAGAGACGCGCCACGGCCGCCACGGTTGTTGCGACACTTGGGCAACGACCCGCACGCCCACCAGGGCCCATCGGGGATGATCGGCGATGGGGATTACCCCCGGTGGGGTAGCGCAGTTATTGTCCCAATCACTGTCAATTCTTTCCGAGGAGATCCATGGACATCCTGCGCACCCCTGACGAGCGCTTTACCGATCTGCCGGGCTACGCGTTTGAGCCGCACTACGTAGAGATTCCCGATGGAGACGGTGGCGTGTTGCGGGTGCACTACCTCGACGAGGGCGAGCGCGATGCCCCGGTGGTACTGCTTCTCCACGGCGAGCCGTCGTGGAGTTATCTCTATCGCCACATGATCCCGGTATTGGTAGACGCCGGACTGCGGGCAGTGGCCCCCGACCTCGTGGGCTTCGGCCGTTCCGACAAGCCCACGGTCCGTACGGATTACACCTACGCCCGCCACGTGCAGTGGCTGTCGTCGCATGTATTCGACCAACTCGACCTGCACGACATCACCCTGGTGTGCCAGGACTGGGGAGGTCTGCTCGGGTTGCGCTTGGTAGCGGCTCAGCCCGACCGCTTCGCCGCCGTGGTCGCCGCCAACACATTCCTACCCACGGGTGACGGCCAGGCCAGCGATGCCTTCATGGCCTGGCAGAAGTTTTCCCAGGAGGTGCCTGAGATGCCGATCGGGCGGATCGTGGATGGAGGGTGCACCACCACCCTGCCCGCCGAGGTCATCGCCGCCTACGACGCCCCCTTCCCCGATGAGCGATACAAGGAAGGGGCACGGCAATTCCCCTTATTGGTACCCACCTCCACCACTGACCCCGAGGGGCCCGCCAACCGAGCGGCGTGGGAGGTGCTCTCGGGCTTCGAGCGCCCCTTCCTGTGTGCCTTCGGCGACTCTGACCCGGTGACCGCGGGCAATGAACGCCACCTGATCAAGCGCATTACGGGGGCCTCCGGCCAGGCCCACACCACTATCGTGGGCGGCGGCCATTTCCTCCAGGAAGACCGCGGTCCCGAACTGGCCCAAGTCGTAGTCGACCTACTATCCCCCCGCCCATAGTCCGCCGCTCGTAGTGTGCACTCGTGTGCGGGGCGGTAAGCCCACCGCTCCCGGAACCTACTAGGGGGGAACGATGAGTGAACAACCGAGTGCCGCGGCCGCGGGGTGGTCGCTATTTGCGGCGATCATTCTCACGATCGCGGGCATGTTCCAGATCATCGCGGGAACATCAGCGATCCTGAAAGACAACTACATTGTCATCAGCGACAATTACGTCTTCCAACTCAACCTCACCCAGTGGGGCTGGATCCATCTTGGCCTGGGAATCCTGCTCGTCCTAGTTGGTATGGGCATTCTCAGCGGCAACGTGGTCGCTCGCACCATCGGCGTCATCATTGCCGCCTTGAGCGCCATCGCAAACTTTGCCTTCATCCCCATGCAGCCGCTGTGGGCGATCGTGATCATTGCCATTGACATTGCCGTAATCTGGGCTCTCACCGCTCATGGCCGGGACGTGGAGATGCTCAACTGACGTTGCCTTGAATCTGGGTCGTACAAGCGACGAAACCGTCGGTCTCGACCGGCGGTTTCGTCGCGTTACCCCTGCGCAATGGCCCGAGGTGTCGGTTGTGGCCCCGTTAGGCGATCCGCACCGGGAGGCTGCTCACCGCCGCCAGCACGGGGCTGTCGATCGTGAGCCCGCTGTAGGTGGGGGGAGCGAGAATTTCCAACTCGGTACTGCGGGCCAGTAACTCCTCAAACAGGATGGTGATCTCGCGCCGGGCAAGGTTCGCGCCCATGCAGAAATGGGGGCCGCCACCACCGAACGCGATGTGGCGATTGGGCGTGCGGGCGATGTCGAATCGGAAAGGATCGTCAAACACCGTTTCATCTCGGTTGGCCGACGGGTACCACAACGTGACGCGATCGCCCTGCGCGATAGGCACGCCTTCGATCTCGGTGGCACCGGTGGCCCGTCGAGCGAAGTAGGCCACCGGCGAGGACCAGCGGAGAATCTCATCTACCGCCGTCGGCATCACCTCGGGGTCGCTGCGCAACCGGGCGAGTTGTTCGGGGTGATCCAGCAGGGCGATCAGTCCGCCGGCAACGGCGTTTCGGGTTGTCTCGCTCCCGGCAATCGTGAGCAGGAAGAAGAACATGTCGAGTTCCGCCTCGCCCAGTGCGGTGCGTTCACCATCGTCGGTCTCGATCTCCACCGTCGACAGAACCGTCCAGATGTCGTCCTGAGGCTCGGCACGTTTGCGACGACCGAGTTGCTGGGCGTACTCGAACATCTGTATCTGAATCGAGGCGAACGCCTCTGACCTGGCGTCGTTGCTCGTCTCTGGACCCTGGAGCAGCTCGCTGGTGAGGCCGAAGAGCCACTCACGGTCGGCGGCGGGGATTCCCATGATATCGGCAATCATGTGCATCGGTAGTTGGTAGGCCACCTCTTGGACGAAATCGCAGGTGCCGCGCTCGCGAGCGCGCTCCACGATGGTTACAGCCCAGCTGCGGGCTTGCTCCTCGAGGCGAGCCACCATGCGCGGTGTGAAGCCAGCGCTGATGAGGCGGCGCTGACGAATATGGTCTCGCCCGTCCATGCTGACGAGCATCGTGCCGTTCATGGCGGGCAGCAGGCTCAGCGACGGCCCCTCAAAGGAGGAGAACAACTCCACATTGCGGTTGGCCGCTTGCACGGACGCATGACTCGATAGCACCCAAAATCCCGGGTCGTGGTCGCCGGGGAAATCGGCGGGAAATTCCTGCCAATACACGGGTGACTCGCGACGCAGTTCCGTGAAAAGGTCGTGAGGAAAGCCAGCGGCGAAATGTCGCCCGTCGGTTAGATCGAAGGAGACCATCACCGCCATTCTTACCAAGGTTGTGCACCCAACCCCAATTTCGTCACTGACAGAATAGCGGGTGAGGCCGGGAAGCCCCGCATCGCTCTGGCTCGAGCCCGGCGAGGAACCACCCGTCGCTCCGTTCCCGGGCGGCCCCGCCGGCGCGGCCGACCCACTGCCTTCGTGCTGCCTTCGTGCTGCCTTCCCGCCCTTCCTTCCCGCCCTTCCTTCCCGCCCGACCAGACCCACCCTTGCGGTAAACAGTGTTAGGCTGCGTCTTGCTACATCGGGATCGGGTCACCGATCTCCGTTTCGTTCGGGAACCCTGGAGGGAATCTCATGCGCCAGTTACTCACTCGCTCCACAATCGCACTTCTCGCGGCCCTTCTTGCCCTACCGCTGGCGGCGGCCCCGGCGAGCGCCGTGCCGATCTCCAGTGGTTGCAAAGGCACCACCACCACGGGGGCGGGGATCAGTTGGTACCCCCCCACTCGCGGGTCCCAGAGTGCCCTCCAGGTGGCCTGCCGCTTCGACGCGTCAACCGGAACCTCGATGGTTTCGAATAGTTTCACCATCCATGACGCCGGGGTGGCCCAATACCACAACGGTGCGGCGCGCACCGTTACCGGAAACGGTTCATCGATTCCCGCCGGAGCAACCACCTTCACCCTGGCGAGCTGTGCTGGCATCACCGGCTATGTGAACCGGCCCATCACGCGAATCCCCGTTCCCAACCCACCCGCCGCCGACACCGTTCAGTTGCCCGTTCGCACGTTCGTCAAGTCGATCAGCGGAGCCTGCTTGGTGACCCTGAATCAACCCACGAGCGCCACCGCTGGCCCGGCCGCTGACATCCCGATCCCGGGGGGCACTCAGTTCAAGATCGATAATACAATCGCCCGGTCGGTGGCCGATGCTGTGACGAACAGCACGCCAACAATCACCTCCGCCACCGCCAATTTCAATGCCAGCGATGTTGGCCTGAGCGTGGGCGGTGCAGTGACACCGGGGAGCACAATCGCCACCGTGGTCAATGCCACCACGGCCACCCTCTCGAGCGCCACCACCACCACTTTGAGCGGCCAGGTGCTCTACTTCGGCGGTTCCACCATCAACACCAGTACTCGTCAATCCAATGACGCCTCCACCACCTCCACCACGGTCATCTCCTCACCGGCAGCCAAGTTCAGGACCGACGACGTGGGCCTGCCCATCACCGGATCCTGCACGACCCCGGCGGCCTACTCGATCCCCTCCAGCGTCTACATCCTTTCAGTTTCGGGGACCACCGCCACTACCACCGGGGGACTCACCACCGGCAAGAGCAGTTGCGCCATCGTGATTGGCGACCCGAGTGTGACGGCGCCAGCCAACTCGGAGATGATGGCGAGCCAGCTCATCCAGATGGACCTCAATCCCGCCTTTGCCCCCGGGGTCGACTCGTGCGCCAATGACACCTTGGAGTCCTTCGCCTTCTCGGGGCAATGGATGAACCCCGGTTCGTTCGTGGCGGGCCCATTCAATACCCAGCCCGCCGTCACCAAGGCCGTCGGCCAGATCGTGTTCCGCAACGCCGGTGGCGTGAGCTCGGCCTACGTGATCGAGCGTGTAGCGACCCCAGGCGACCCCAACCCGGGGTTGCACTACGACCTCGTCTTCCCCTTGTTCCCCGTGGCCTTTGCCCTCTGCGCGAGTGCCACCTCGCCGGGCATGGGCTACTCGTTGCAGTTCCAGCCCACCACCCTGAGCCAGAGTAACCTTCCCGCCGGCGTAGGTAAGCCTGCTTCCGCTCAGGTTCGGGCCATCGCGCAGTCCGCCACGGGCAGCTACGCCGACAGCGTCGCCCTCACCTCGGAAGATCCGGCCGTCGTCTTCACACCGGCGGCTGATTACTCTCGGCTTTGCATCTACACCGCTGGCGTAGTGGCCAACTTCCAGTGTGGCAGCGGCTGATCCCTGGCCAGGGCACCGTCGATGGGATCCCTCGACGGTGCCCTGGCCGGCCCCGCCTCTTCCACCCCCTAAGGGTGCAGCTGGCCCACTGACCACCCCGTTCCCCCCGCCGGGGCTGGGCGCTAACGTGAGGCAGAGGGTACCGGGGGGATCAAGATGGACGACAGATCAGATCATCCCGGGAGTCCAGTGGCGTTGCCGCCGCCTCCGAAAACTGGTCCGTCCCCCTCGCGGCCGCCGGTCGCACCTTCGGGTTCCCCCGCGGCTGGGTTGACGGAGGTGCGTCCCCAGACACCGGGAGGAAAAGAGGTGGCATCGCTCGACCAGCGCATCGGGGCCCGGGCGATCGACGCAGCCTGTGGTCTCGTTCTTCTTTTGCTGCTCGAGGTCGTCCGGACGGCGCTCTACGCCATCTCCGGCATGGAGCGAGACGCTGAGGGCGACGACCCCATCAAGACATTCGTCAACTACCTCCTCGTCATCGCCATTGTTTCCTACGACGCCGTCACCTCGAGGGTCTGTGGAGGGACGACACCGGGAAAGCGAATCACGCACTGCGCGGTCGTGAACTGGGGAGACGGCGAACCCGCTGGATTTCCGCTCCTCGTGGGACGCAACACGCTCCTGTTTCTCGAATGGGTCTTCCTGATCCCCGGCATCCTCGATTTGAGATCGGCTGCCCATCGCGACGACGGACGGACCTGGACCGATCGTGTGACAGGGACGGCCGTAGTCAATCGGCGTGCCGTGCCGACGCTTCGGACAGCGTCGTCTGCCACCCCGGTGTGGCGGCCCGAACCCTGGGGGAGCCTCGTCCAGACGGCCGTCGAGGCCCGGGCACGCATCGCCCGCGCTGTCAAAGGCGTCCCGGAGGGCCCCCGCCGGGAGCGCCTGGATGAAATTGCCGCTCTGATCGCTGCATGCGAGGTCGAATGCACCCGCGTCGCAGATCGAGGTATCCAGCTGAGTCAAGCGGCCGACGCCATCGACATCACAACGCTGACGTCACGACTTGAGAGCATCGCTGCCGAACCTGACAAGGTGAGCCTGGCGAAGGCCTACGAGGGCGAGCTCACTTCGGCCAAAGAGCTTCTCGCCCTGGTCGAGAGGACCACGCAGCTGCTGCAGGAACTGGTCGCTGAACTGAACTCGGCGGTCAACGATGGCATTCGGATCTCCCTCGACCCCAAGGACAACATGACGTTCGATCAGGTGCTGGATCAGCTTGACGCTCTTCAGCAGTCGATCGCCGTCATCGACGGCGAGTTCCCGCCTTCTGGGCCCATGTGAACGTCTGCCCCACCTCAAGCCGACCACATCGGGCACGCTAGGTGGCCGCTCCGTTGGCTCCTCAGGCGGTCCATAGAGTTTGAGGGTGGACAACCGATCAACCTTGCTGTGCCGGGTCTTCAGCCCCGCGAACCTTTACGTCACTGATCTAATCCCGGCGCGGAGGCAAAGTCGCCCATCCTCGGCTCCGATTCATGGTCTCTGAAGAAGCGCCCGACGGTCCCGGTTCGCCCGATCCCCGGCGGGGCGCCCTACCCCAAGGGGCGGCGAACACCCACCGTCGCTGCCCGGCTTCGGCGCGCCGCACGCTGTTCGGGATGTTTCTCCGGGCGCCTCAACACCTCCGTAGCGCTCATCGGTGCCGCCTGCGCCACTGGGGTGGGTGCCGAATGACAAGTACCGGTGCCGGAATCAGTGAAGGTGCTGCCCGCCACGGGCAGGAACGACCAGGAGTAATCAGACTCACCGAGGATGAGTTGCAGCACCCCGAAGGAAGAAGCATCCCGTACTTCGCTGTTAGGGCTGATGGTGGTGCCGAACCCCGTGAGTCCCCTACCACCAGTACCGACAGTGAACTGCCGGAGCCCTCGGGCCACATCCAGGACGCCAGTGGCCGTCTGAGGAGCGAAGCGCTCATAGACATGCGCATGACCCGACAGCACGATTTCGGCGTTGCTGTCGTAGAGCGCCTGCCACAGCGCTTGAACCGAGGTTGTACCAATGGTGCTGCTGGAACTGAAGAGTGGCTCGTGCCATGCCGCCAGAGTGCACACCGCCGGATGAGCGGCGAGGTCGGCCCGAAGCCACTGCTCTTGGGCTGAACCGGCGCTACACCCAGCCACGTCCGAGCAGTTGCTGTTCAATACCACGATGTGCCATCCGGACCGCTCGAAGCTGTAATAGCCCTTGGCAGAGTCCCCGGCCGCCGCCCCGAAATACCCGAAGTAACCGCTCGCATGGGAGGTGCCGTATTCGTGGTTCCCTGGTACCGGGCGGGTGCGGGCTTTGGCGGCACCCCAACTGGGCTCATAGCAACCCGTGAATTCACTGGCGGTCCCGTTCTCATACGCAAGATCACCTAGCGCCAGGACCTCGGCGGTGGACTGCGCGAGGAGCGCCGCGGTGGCCTCGTCACCCGTTGACGAACACGAGGCTATATCCCCGGCCGCCAGGAGTCTTTGGCCGTCCCCTCCCGTCGCTGGTTCGGTCACGGTGATGTAGCCAACTCGCGTGCGCTGACCACTACCGATGGCGTTCGACGCGGTCAAGGAGACGGCATAGGTACCAGGCGTTTGGTAGGTGAAGGAGGGCTGCGACGCCATGGAGTCGACGATCGAATCGTTCTGGAAGTCCCACGCCCATGCCGTGGGGGTACCGGTGGACAAATCGGTGAAGCGGACGGTGAGCGGACTGCTCCCCGAAACCGGCAGGCCGACAAAGTCGGCGGTGGGAGCCACGGGAGTGCCGGTGCCGAACACCACGACAAGTTCCGGCGACAATGACCCCTCCCGGCTACTCCACAGGACGCTGTCGGTAGAACTGCTCGTCATGGCGACGGTGACCATCCCATCGCCGGCAATCGCGTTGGTCACATCCATGCTCTGCCAGGTTCCCGCCACGACGGAGCCAGCCGTGCTGAGGGCAACCGATCCCAAAGCGGGCATGGTGTTCCAGGTGAGGCCGGTCTCCGTCCAGTTATTTCCAGCCGTCCAGGCGCTGCCTCCTTGTGGGCTCGGGTCGGTAACCCACAGCCGCAGGGTGGCCGAGGAGACTGGGCCGGTGATCCCAGACACGTCGAACTTGAGGTAGGACCGGTAGGCATCCGACGTGGAGGCGCGCGCCCGCAGCACGGGGTCGGCGCCGTAGTTGCTGGTCGGACCACCGGCTCGCACCCGGGCATCAGCCACCGCCGCAAAGGTACGGGAGGTGGGCCCCACCGCCGGGGTAACTATCACCGAACCGGGACCGGTAGTGGTGCTACTACCACCGGGTCCGGTCACCCTGAGTTGGATGGTGTAATCGCCGGCGGATGTGAAGGTGAAGGTGGGGCTCTGTAGCACTGAGTCCACCACGCCATCGTTTTGGAAGTCCCATGCCCAACTCGTGATGCTCCCGGTCGACTGGTCGGTCAGTTGCACCAGAAAGGGCACGCTGCCGGATTGTGACGACACCCCGAAAGCCGCCGTGGGGGCGGGGGGCGGCACACCCACCTGAACGAACCCGAACTGAGTGGTGGTGTTGCTCCCCCCGGCGTTCGTGGCCCTAAGCGACACGTCGTAGGACCCCGCGGTGAGGTAGGTGAATAACGGGTTGCGAACGGTCGCATCCACGACGCCGTCGTTCTGGAAGTCCCAGGCCCAACTCGTGGGAGATCCCGATGAGGTGTCGGTGAACTGCACCATCAAGGGTGATGATCCGCTGGTGGGTGCGCCGACGAAGGTCGCCACGGGAGGCAACGACGGGCCATCCGCCACGGTCACCACCAGCGTCGGAGCGTTGGCGGCTTCCCGACTGGAGTAGAGAGCTGAGTTCGAACTGGTGCTCACGATGGCCAAGGACACCGCGCCCGCCCCCAGCACCGCCGAGGTCACATCAACCTCAGCCCACGTACCCGCGGTCACCGCACCGAAGGTGCCCACGGGCGTGGCGGGCAACGCCGGCCGGGTGGCGTAGGTGATGGTCGTCTCACTCCATCCATCGGGAACCACGTACACGCCACCGCCGCTCGGGGACGCATCGGTCACCCAGAGCCTCAATTTTGCCGACTGCACCGGTCCGGTTAGCGCCGCCACGGTAAACCCCAGATACGAGAGGTAGCTACCTGACTGCACTCGCAGTGACGCGTTGCTGCCGTAGTTCTTCGTAGGCGAAGCGGCACGCACATAGGCGTCCTTGCTCGACGAAACAGAGGCACTGACCGCACCGGCGGGCGGAACGATCGCCGAAAGTGACGCCGCCAGCGCCGCCGCTCCGAGCACCGCCAACCAGCGGGACCTCAGGACGACCGGCCGCCGCCCCGCTGCACCGACCATTGCCCACCTCTTTTGCTCGGCGAAAGTGAAATCTTCGTTAATCACGTCCGGATTGCTTTACCTGGCAGACAAAATGGCCGCCGACACCTACGCCAATCGGCACATTAGCAGAGTGAGTGGCGTTGAAAATCGAAACCACGCCGCCGACGCCCAGTTTCGCCGTCACGGCATTGGCAATGGTTATCCCCGACGACCCGTTCAGGTTCGAGGATGCCGGTGGGACCTGGCCAGCGGGTCACTCGGTGAGATACGACGAGGCGCTGGTGTCGGTGACGGTGACGTTCAGCACCACCGCCTCGGCATCCGCCGGCACCTCCCGCTGCGTCCCCGCCCCCCACGCGCTGTCGTAGGCACCCACCGTCGTCGCCGACCGCGAATCCGGAATCAGCACCGGATCCAGCGCCGTAAACAACAACCCCACGGCCGGGGCGACAGGAGACCAGGTGTGGAGGAGAGTGATGAGTCCCATCCCGGCGTAATAGCCATCTACCGCCACGCGATAGGTAACCCCTCCGCTACCGGAAAGGAGACGGTGCTCCACGTTCCACCACCCGCGTCGTCGCTGCCGGCCACCCCGATCAGCGAACGCACGGATGAACCCGTGTAAACAGCGAGAATCGTGTCCAACCCCGACCCCTGCGTAGGCAGAGCCACGATCAAGATCGCCACCAGGCGAAGGCTCCGATCTCCGCAATACACCCGATGGCGGCTTCCGGAGGACCGACGAGGCTCTCACGACCGCCACATCTTCTTGGACCTCAGGACGCTTTCCGTTCGGTAGCGGCGACACTGGCCCCCGCGACTGCGGTCTCGCCACCGGTGTGGCAGCCGCCTGACCGCCCCCGCCTTCCCGCCGTCCCAAAATGGGCACACGATCCCCGGTCACCTAGGTGGGGACTGGCTGGCCCAGTCAGGCGTAGTAGCCGGCAACATCCACCACGATGTTGGCGGAGCCGACGGCGTTGACCATCGAAACCGCGCCGCCGACGCCCAGTTTCGCCGTTACCGCATTGGGAATGGTCGCCCCCGCGGACCAGTTCAGGCTTGACGTAGTGGGGCGGGCCTGGCCGGTGGCCCAGACGGTGAGATACGACGAGGCGGTAGTGTCCGTGACAGTGACGTTCAGCACCACCGAGGTGCCCGTGGCGGGGAATCCACCGAGGCTACCGGCCACGCTGACCGCCCTGGTTGCGCCCGCCGCCCACGCCGTGGCATAGACACCGACCTGGCTAGACGGCCGCGAATCGAGGATACGAGTGGGCTCGAGTGGGTAAAACGCCTTCCCCGAGCCAGTTTTGAAGTAGCCGGCCACATCGATCACCACGTTCGTGTTGCCCGCCGCGTTGAACACCGACAGCGCCCCCGCCGTACCCAGTTTTACCGTCACCGCATTCGCACGAGTGGCCCCCGAGGACCAATTCAACGATGACGCGTTCGGGCGACCCTCACCCGCTGGCCACACCGTGAGATAACTACCCG
>SHVB01000024.1 GCA_009694375.1 Acidimicrobiia bacterium | reverse complement strand
TCCCCCACCGCCGCCTACCGCGTACAACCGGCCCGCGACGACGACCTGGCCTGGGTCGTGGACCGCTTCGTGGAATCGGCCGTGCGCGTGAAAGCGGCCGGCTTCGACGCCATCGAACTGCACGCCGGCCACGGCTACCTGCTCCATGCCTTCCTGTCGCCCTATAGCAACCAGCGCCGCGACCGCTGGGGGGGCTCGGTGGCCGCCCGTAGCGAACTGTTCGTGGAAGTGATCCGGGCCGTTCGCCAGGCGGTGGGACCGGCCTTCCCGCTGTGGGCCCGAGTGGGCACCTTCGAGGCCCACCGCGAGCCCGGCCAGCGGATCGACGATGCCCTCAGCACGATGGCGCTGGGCCGGGAGGCCGGGCTCGATGCCATCCATGTGACGGCCTACGGCGACCCGATGGTGGCCACCGGCATCACCGACGGTCATACCCCGCACGAACCGGGAGCACTGCTGGCCGACGCGGCCCGGGTGCGCCACGACCTCGGAATGCCGGTGATCGCCATGGGCCGCCTCACCCCCGAAGCCGCCGAGCAGGCCCTGGCCGACGGCCTCGCCGACGTGATCGCCATGGGCCGCCCCCTCATCGCCGATCCCGACCTGCCCGCCAAACTGGCGGCGGGCCAGCGGCATCGCATCCGCCCCTGCACCTACCAGTACCGCTGCATCGGGGCCATCTTCCAAAATGCGCCGGTGCAGTGCTCGGTCAATCCCGAGGCCGGACACGAGGCCGCCGCGCCCCTTGCGCCAGTGGTGACGGCGCGTCGGGTGCTGGTAGCCGGTGGCGGCCCGGCCGGCCTCGAATGCGCCCGCCGCCTGGCCGAGCGCGGCCACGCCGTGGAACTCTGGGAGGCCAGCGAGAAACTCGGCGGCGCCCTGGCCCTGGCCGAAGAAACCGATCCGGACCTCGCCGGGTTGCTGGCCTGGCTCATCGGCGGGGCCGAAGATGCCGGGGTGACCATCCGCCTTGGCGTCGCCGTGGAGGGTGAGGTTCGCGCCGACGTAGTGGTGTGGGCCACCGGCGGCTCATGGCCGGAGGATTCGGTGTTGCGCCCGTGGCTGGATGGGGTGACCCAACTGGCCGGACCAGTGACGGTCCACGGCAGCAGCAAGGCCGCCGTGTCGGTGGCGCTGCGAGCACGACAGGATGGTCTCGCGGTCACCCTTGTTCCGGACGCGCCCGTGCTGGCTCCCGAACTCGGATTGCCGGGGCGGTTCCGCCTCGTGGCGGCCGCCGCGAGTGCCGGGGTGATCCTCGAGACGGAAGCCCCGACCGACGCGACCACGGTGGTGCGAATGACGCCCCGAGCGGGTCCCCCGCCGCCGAATCATCCCGAACTCCACGTGATCGGCGATGCCCAGGGGGTCGGCCCCGGTGGCCTCGCCGCCGCCTTCGCCAGCGCCGCCGAAGTGGCCGCTCGGATCTAACTGCTGGTCAACCGGAGCGGAAGCACTCGGCCAGATGGTCGTTCACCAACCCGGCGGATTGCATGAAGGCATACACCGTGGTGGGACCCACGAACCGCATGCCCTCCTGCTTCAGGGCCTGGGCCAGGGCCATCGATGCGGGGGTGGCGGCAGGAACCTCCGAGCGCCGGCGCAAGGGGGCAGGGCGGGCGGGGGGCGCGTGGCTCCACACCAATTCCGCCAGGGTGCGGCCCGCGCCGTGCATGGCCTCCACCGCCCGGGCGTTGGCCATGGTGGCCGCTATCTTGCCCTCGTGGCGGACGATCCCGGCGTCGGCCACCAGTCGCGCCACCTCGGCGTCGCCGTAGGCCGCCACCGAGGCGATGTGGAAGCCGTCGAAAGCAGCGCGAAAGGCCTCCCGCTTGCGCAGGATGGTGATCCAGGACAGACCGGCCTGGAAGCCCTCCAGACAGAGCAACTCGAACAGTTCCCGCTCATCGACAACGGGAACCCCCCACTGCTCGTCGTGATACGCCACGTACAGCGGATCCTCGCCGCACCACCAGCATCGCGTCATCGACATCAGGCGATGAACACTTCGGCCTCTTCGGTGAAGAGGATGACCAAGCCATCCGGGTCCAGGATGCGGGTTTCGTCGGGCTGCATTTTGGCCGTGTATTCCGGTGTGCTGATGAGATCTACGAAGTCCGAAAAGTGGTCATACCACTGGATGGCCATGCCATCGAAGGTGTCGCCGGTGCGGTAATCATTGAGGGCGCGGTGATGCTGTTCATAGCGCCTGATGAAACGGCAGAACACCGGTTCATCGGCGATCATGCGGCCGTGTTGGCGCCATTGCTCATGGAACTCTTCCACCGACAACATCGGGTTGCGCTTCACCAGCACCGTGAGTTTGATCACGGGGTCATCCATTGGCCGCAGTTCACGTCGAGGCTCTGGCCGGTGACGGGCTTGGAGAGGTCCGACGCGAAAAACACCACCGACCCGGCGATCTCGCGGGAGTGGGCCAGGTACTTGAGGCTCGTCTCCTCCGCCACCTCGCGGTATACCTCCTCGCCGCTGATCCCCCGCTTCTCGCCCAGGTAATTGAAATACCACTCCACCGACTCGCCCCAGATGTACCCAGGGTGAATCCCGTTCACCCGGATGCCATGCACCCCGAGTTCGGTAGCCAGTGTTTTGGTGGCTGTCTCCAAGGCGCCCTTGGACGCCGCATAGGCACCGGAACGGGCTTCGATGCGGTGGGCCGACATGGAGTTGACCATCACAACCCGACCACCCCCGCGCTCGATCATGGCGGGCACCGCTGCCCGGGTCATCTGCAGGGTGCCCCAGAAGTTGACATCCATCGTGAGGCGCCACTCTTCCAGCGGAGCGTCCATGAACTGTCGCCGGTTGCCGTCCTGGAACGCGTTGTTCACGAGGATATCGAGACCCCCAAAGGTCGCCACCGCCGTGCTGACCGCCGCCAAACACATGGCTGGGTCGGTGATGTCTAGGGCCACTACCTCCGCCCGGGCGCCCAGGGCGCGAATCTCGGCGGCCACCTCATCGGATGTTTCGGTGCGGCGCGCCCCTAAGACGATGTCGGCACCGTGTTGGGCGAGTTGCAACGAAACGTCTCGCCCCATGCCCGGACCGATCCCGGACACGATGGCCACCTTGCCCTCGAGCAGCATCACGTTCTCCTACTGGTTGACGAGCGGAACTACCTCGGCCGCGAAGGCGGCGATCTGGTCACACAGTTCCCCGGCCGAGCGACTGGAGAAGCTCACCTGGATCTGATCTACCCCAAGATCGGCGTAGGTGCGAAGGTATCCGGCAATCTTGGCGGGTGCGCCCCGGAAGCAGCGAGGCGTATCCCAGTCCGGCTCCCCCACAAAGAGCGGACCCGACAGGGCGCCGAGCACGATCGGGTCGTCGCCCCGAGTGGCGGCTCGGTGCTCACGGATGAACCGGATGCCGGCTTCCATACCACCCTCCGGTGGCCCCTGGGGCAACCATCCGTCACCCCGCTCGGCGGCCCGACGCATGGCCGGCTTGGACGAACCCCCCACCCAGATCGGGAGCGAGGCCTGCACCGGCCGGGGACGTTGCCCCACCCCGTCGAAGCGCCAGTGCTGGCCATGGTGGGAGGGAAATTCGGCCGAGAAGGCCGCCCGGAGGGCATCGATAGATTCGTCGAGGAGCGCGCCGCGCTCGGCAAACGGCACACCCAGGGCGGCGAACTCGCCTTCCACGTGGCCCGCGCCAACACCGAGGATGGCTCGCCCGCCCGAGAGCGCATCAAGGGTGGCCCACGCCTTGGCCACCACCAGGGGATGACGATACGGCAGCACGTACACGTGGCTGAGCAGACGCACTCGCTCAGTGACGGCGGCGAGATAGGAGAGCGTGGCGATGGTGTCCCACCACTCGGTGCTCATCGACTCGGACGCTGGGGCCGGTACGGCCACGTGATCACACACGGCCACGTAAGCAAAGCCAGCCGCCTCACAGGCCTGCGCCGCCTGCACGATTTCGGTCACTCCGGCCGTCGCTTCCCACGGCTGGGCGAACAGGGTGCTTTGTGACTGCACCGGAAGCTGCATCCCGAAGGCGACCACGGCTCCCTCTCTCCTTGACGGCCCAACCCTAAAACGTGGTCTACCAGACCCACCCTTGCCGGGGTGCCGCCATCGGCTAGAGAGAAGGCATGGCGGTCCTGCTCTCACTCCTGTCCGCCGCCGTGTACGGAGTGGGCGACTTCTGCGGAGGCATGGCCACCAAAGGTGCCTCGGCGGCCGCCGTATTGCTGTGGTCCCACGGCGTGGGCCTCCTTCTCATCGTGGCGGTGATGCCCTTCATGAGCGGCACCGCCACCACCAGTGACCTCGTGCTCGGCGCCCTCGGCGGCCTAGCGGGTGCCGCGGGCGTGGGTCTGCTCTACCAGGCCTTGGCAATCGGGCCCATGATTGTGGTGGCCCCGGTCGCCGCCCTGATCGCCGCCGCCATCCCCGCGTCGGTCGGATTGGTCACCGGCGACCGGCCCGGACCGGCGGTGGGGGTGGGAATGACCCTCGCCTTGGTGGCCATCGTGGCGGTCTGTGCCGGCGGCGACCGCACCCTGGTCCCCTCGCCCCGCCGCGGGGTCAGTGTGGCGATCGGGGCGGGCGTTGGCTTTGGCCTGTTCTTTGTGGCGCTGGCCGCTACCGGTGACAACGCCGGGCTCTGGCCCCTCTTGGCGGCCCGCATGGCGTCTGTTTCGGTGATGGTGCTGCTGGCGCTGAGCCGCCGGATCGATCCCGAGATACCGCGCGGTCCGGCCAGGCCACTCACCGCCTCGGCCGGAGGCCTCGACCTTGTCGCCAACGCGTGCTATCTGCTCGCCCTGCGCCAGGGGCTCCTGAGCGTGGTGGCAGTGCTGTCATCGCTCTATCCGGTGAGCACCATCGTGCTGGCGCGAGTCGTGCTCGGCGAACGGTTCATGGCGATTCAACGGGTGGGGATTGTCGTAGCACTGGCCGCCACCGCACTCATGGCTACCGGAGGCGGAATCTAGAGGGTGTCGCGGTAGGCGACGGCGGCATCCATGGCGTGACGGGCCGCGTTCAGATCATCGGTGCGGAGGCTGAGCACGACCCGTTCGGCACCCCGCTCCGCCGCCCGCGCAATGGCGGTGTCATCCCCCAACACGCCGCCAAGGGTAAGCGACACCGACGCCGGGTTGCGGCCGACTGCGATGGCGGCCTGCTGCACCTGGGCCCAGCGCTCATCGAGGAGGTCGCCAGCCAGGCCGAGGGGGAAGAACCCGTCGCCGCGCTCACCGGCGCGCCGGGCGGCCGCGGGGGCATGGCCACCCACCAAAATCGGAATCCGCGCCTGGGCGGGCTTGGGGTGGCTGCGCATCGGCGCGAAGTTGAAATGCTGCCCGGCGAACTCAGGGGTGTCGTCTTGCCAGATCACCCGGAGGGCATCGATGGCTTCATCGGTGCGCGTACCGCGCTCGTTTGGGTCGATGCCCAAAGCGGCCACCTCCTCGCGATTCCAGCCCACCCCAATACCCAGAAAGAACCGCCCCCCCGAGAGGCGATCAATAGTGGCGCAGCGCTTCGCCAACGCGAGGGGGTGGTGTTCGGGCAGCACCAGGACGCCCGTACCGAGCCGAATCCGCTCGGTGCGAGCAGCCAACCAAGCCAGCAGGTCGAGCGGATCGGGCAGATCGCAATCATCGGGTAAGGGCATGCGGCCGGTGTCGCTGTAGGGGTAGCGACTGGAGTGACCCACCGGCACCACCACATGCTCCACGGCCAGCAGTGACTCGAATCCGCTCTCATCGGCGTGACGCGCAAACACCCCCATCCAGGCCGGGTCACTGGCCACCCCGAGGCGATAGGGAGGCAGGAGGCCCAGCGCTATTGCCTTCCCACCCGCGGAGGCTTCCATCAGTCGGGCGGGATGATCCCGGTAACGCCCCACGACACCTGGCGGGCCATCGACTGGCGCAACTTCGCCGTGCGGATTCCCCAAAACTCGAAGCCGTACTGGTGGGCGGCGGTATGGGCCAGCATGGCCACCAAGACCCCCGCCGCCGCCATCGGGTCGATCGTCTTGGGGATGCGCCCGGCCTTCTGAGCCTGGCGCACCACCTCGGCTAGCGCAGTGGTGATGTCGTTGAGGAGGCGCACCCGGATCTTCTGGAACCGGCCATCCCCTTCGTCGGTGGCGAGGTCCACTACTCGCAACACGGAGCGATGGTCATCCCAAAACGCCAAGAACGCGTCCACCAGTTCGAGCGCGGTAGCCATCGCTTCGCCCTCCACCCACGATCCCTCCGTGATGATCACTCGGAGGTGCTGCCCGTGCTGCGCCATCTCCTCGGCCAACACCAAGGTGGCCGCCTCTACATCGGCAAAGTACTGGTAGAAGGTGGCCGGTGAGGTGCCGGCTTCGCGGGCGATGTCGATGACCTTCACGTCGCGGTAGGAGGTACTGGTGAGCATGTCGAGGGTGCAGGCCAGCAGGCGTTGCCGCGTGGCGCGTCCGCGGCGGCCGGGCACCCGTCCGTCGGCGGCCCGCAACTCCTCGCTGTGGTCTTCCACCCTGCGCAGCGGAGTCGTCTCGGACATCACAAAAGGCTACGCCTGCCTCCGCAGTTCGGTCTTGAGCACCTTGTTGCTCGCGTTCATCGGCAGATCGGGCACGATGCGCACCTGCCGAGGCACCTTGAAGTTGGCCATCTCCTGGCGGGCCCAGGCGATAATCGCCTCGGGGGTGGGGTTCGTGCCCGCCGTCGCCACTACGAAGGCCATCCCCACCTCACCCATCCGCTCATCGGCCAATCCGATCACCGCCGTCTGCGCAATGTCGGGGTGCAACAGGAGCAGGCGCTCCACTTCGGCCGGGTAGACGTTGAACCCACCGGTGATGAACATGTCCTTCATCCGATCGGTGATGGCCAGATAGCCGCGATCGTCCATGACCCCGATATCGCCGGTATGGAGCCAACCATCGGCATCGATGACTTCAGCGGTCTGCACCGGATCTTCGAAGTACCCCCGCATCACGTTGTACCCACGCACCACCACCTCACCGGCCTCACCCCGGGGCAACTCGCGGCCGGTGAGGTCCACCACCCGCACGTCAACCCCGGGGATGGCCCGGCCCGAGGTGGTGGAAATGGTGAGCGCGTCGTCGTCGTGCCGACACATCGTGGCAATCCCGGACACTTCGGTGAGTCCGTAGCCGGTAACCACCACCTCGAAGCCAAGTTCCTGTTTCATTCGCTCCACCAGTTCCACCGGCACCGCCGCGGCCCCGGTAACGGCCAAGCGCAGGGTCTGCATCTGGGTGAGGTCCAGGTCGGGATGGTTCAGGAACGTCTGGTAGATCGCCGGTGGCCCCGGCAGCATCGTGATGCCGTGGGTGGCCACCATCGCCATGGCCGTCGGGATGTCGAACACGGCCTGAGGCACCAAGGTGGCCCCCGCCGTGAGGGCCGCCACGATGCCGGCCTTGTAGCCGAAGGCGTGAAAGAAGGGGTTGATCACCAGGTAGCGATCGCCGGCCCGCAAACCAATCACCGCCGCCCAGTCGGCAAAGCCTCGCAGCACCTGACCGTGGGTACCCACCACCCCCTTGGGCTGCCCGGTGGTGCCGGAAGTGAAAAGGATGTCGGCCACGCTGTCGGGCCCCAGCGCCGCCATCCGCTCATCGAGCGCCGAGGGATCCACGGCGGCTCCCGACGCCAGAAACCCCGCCCAGGTGGTGGTGCCCGCGGGCGCATCCCCCCGCAGCACCACAGTGTGCTCCAGGTCGGGGAGATCCTGGTCCGCCAACATCGTGAGGTAGTCGTTGCCCAGGAAACCCTGGACCGTGATGAGCAGACGAGCCCGGCTCCGCTGCAGGACGTAGGCGGCCTCGGCCCCCTTGTAGCGAGTGTTGATCGGCACCACCACCCCACCGGCCGACTGCAAGCCCAGCAGCGCCACCACCCACTCCCACACATTGGGCGACCAAATCGCCACCCGGTCACCCGGCTCGAGGCCGGCGGCGAGAAACGCCCGACCCGCGTCGTGCACGGCGGCGGCGAGTTCGGTGAAGGACAAGCGCTGCTCGCCATCAACCAACGCCTCCAGAGCGCCAAATCGCTCGGCGGCCGCCCGCACGAGGTTGGCGGTGGTACCCCATTGCAAGTCGCCCCGCACTCCTGTCTCCATCGTTCCCATAATCACCCCGCCCAGATCGTCATGAGTTCGTCGGTGGTGGTTACCGCGGCGAGCAACGCCAGCGTGTTGTCGATCACCGCATCGGCGTACGGGCCCGGAATGCCGCACACCGCGTCGCGGGGCAGCACCACGTCGTAGCCGTGGTTGACGGCATCCATCACCAGATTGGTGATCGCCACGTTCACCGACACCCCCGTGACCACAATCGTGCGAATCCCGAGGTTGCGTAGCACCGGGTCCAGATCGGTGCCGGCCATCGGATTGAGGCCATGGGTGCGAGTGAGCACGAGATCATCGGGCTCCGGCCCGAGGGTGGGGACAACGGCCACTGCCGCGCTGCCCGGCAGCAGGCTCACCGGCGCTTTGCGCACCCCCATGAACAGTCGGGCGTTGTGGTTGGCCCCCTTGCCGTCGGCTCGGCGATACGCCGTACAGTGCACCACCTGCACCCCCGCGGCGCGGGCGGCGGGCAGGAGCCGAATCACATTTGGCAGCATCTCCACGGCGGCCGCTTCGGCTAGGGCCGGCAGAGCCGAGGTGGCTCCCACCACCCCGTTTTGCACTTCGGAGGTCACGATCGCGGTGTGGGCCGGATCTACCAAACCGGCCAAGTCGAGCGCCATGGACTGCACCTTACCGGGCGCCGCTACAATCTCTGACACACCGTCAGATTGTGGCGAGCCCACCGGGAGCACCTGCATGACCCTCACCGACCCCATTGCCGAGTCCACCGATGTCGAGTGGGAACTCCCCACCATCGTCAGCGTGGACGACCATGTAGTGGAACCCGCCCACCTCTGGGAGCGATGGCTGCCGGAACGCTTCCGGGAAGCGGGCCCGCACGTGGAGCGTCGAGGCATCGGCCACCTGAAGCACATCGGTGGTGGCCAGTACGAGCAGACCTTCGACCCCGAGGGCCCCCTCGCCGACTGCTGGGTCTACGAAGACCTCGTCTACATCCACAAACGCCATGTGGCGGCGGTGGGCTTCGACCGCGACGACATGACAATGTCACCGATCACCTACGACGAGATGCGACCAGGCTGCTACGACCCTCAGGCCCGCATCCGCGACATGCAAATGAACCACGTGGAGGCGTCGCTCTGCTTCCCGAGTTTTCCCCGCTTCTGCGGCCAGACCTTTGCCGAAGCCAAGGACCGAGACCTCGCCGAGGCGTGTGTGCGGGCCTACAACGACTGGATGGTGGAGGAGTGGTGCGGCGACTCCGACGGCCAGTTACTTCCGCTGCCCATCGTCCCGTTGTGGGATGCCGAACTGGCCGCCCAGGAAGTGATGCGCAATGCCGCACGCGGGGCGCGCGCCGTGTGCTTCAGTGAGGTGCCCCCCCACCTCGGCCTCCCGTCTATTCACTCCGGCGAATGGGACCCGTTCATCGCGGCCTGCCAGGACACCAAGACGGTGATCTGCATGCACATCGGTTCGTCCTCGCGAATGCCCGCCACCTCCGCCGATGCGCCGGTGGCGGTGGCCGCCACCTTGTCCTTCGGCAACGCCATGGCCTCGATGACCGACTGGCTCTTCTCCGGCAAACTTGTGCAGTTCCCCGAGGTGAAACTCGCCTACAGCGAAGGCCAGATCGGCTGGATCCCTTACATCCTCGAGCGGGCCGACACCGTGTGGAAGGAGCACCGGGCATGGGGCGGGGTGGCCGAGTTGGTTCCCGAACCTCCCTCCACCTACTACTACCGTCAGATCTTCGGGTGCTTCTTCCGCGACCAGCACGGAATCGATGCCCTCGACAAGGTGGGCGAGGACAACATCACCTTCGAGACCGACTACCCCCACACCGATTCCACCTGGCCGGACACCAAAGCGGTGGCCACCAAGCTGATGGAAGGCCTGCCCCACCACGTCGTAGAAAAAATCATGCGCGGGAACGCCCGTCGGATGCTCGACATTCACTGAGCCCTTGCGTCAGTCCCCCGCCGGGCGCGCCAGGATAGTGACCGACCGCACCAACTCGTACCCCAACCGGCCGTAGAGGGCCCCTGCTCCGGTGGAGTTCCCCTCGTCTACCCCCAGGATGGAGCGTTCGAATCCGGTGGAGGAATCCGCCAGGCGCCGATGCACATCATCGAGGAGCCAGCCCGCCACACCCTCTCGGCGCCGATCCGGCACGGTGCCCACCGTGGTGATCCACGCCTCCACCGGGCCGGTCTCCCAATCCTGCGGGTAGGCGGCGGTCAGCACCAGCGCCACCACCGCGGTGGTGGCTGTTTCCACCGCCAGCACCGAGAGGTCCGGCCGGAAGTAGCGGTGGCCGGTGTACCACTGCACCCATTCGTCACCGTTGCGGGGTCGTCGTCCCCAATGGTGGGCAAAGGCTTCGGCATGGGCCAACCGCGCCCGGTGGTCCAGGGCGGGGCTCCACCCCACGCACTCGAGCCCCGCCGGCCCCGTTGACCTCGCCGCGTTGACTCGCGACGTGGGACGGGCCACATCGAGGAACCGGCGCTGGGGATCGAACCCGGCCCGGCGGACCAAGGCCCATAGATCGGCTTGCTCCTGCCCCACCTCGATGATCAGATTGGTGGGCGAGGCGGCATCGAAGGTGGCGGCAATCTCGTTGCCGCGCCGGCGGGACCAGTTCACCAGCGCCGTCCCCACGCCCCGGCGACGGTGCGTGGGTCCTACGCCTCCCCAGCAGGCCACCTCGTGGGCATCCCCGTCCCCGGGGATCGCTTTCAACCAGGCGAAACCGACGAGATGCGGACCGTCCCACACGAAGATGGCATCAGTGGCCGGGTGCGACCAGGCCGACCGCCACTCATCCGCGAGGTCCTCGATTGCGTGGACCTCCCCCCGCCCATCAGCAGCGGCGATGGCGGCGAGAAGGGCTGCCCACTGCTGGTTCTCCTGCGGCACCGGCGCCGCCCACCGCAGTTTCATCATGTCGGGATCCTGTCAGGCCGGTGCTCCACCATCGGCCCCCGGGCGCCCCGCAGGCCGCCCACGAGCGGGTGCCGGCGACCATCACCGGTCGAGAGGAGGCTGCGAACACCACCTACAGTGGGGAGGTATGGATCATCCCGTCCCGCCCAGCGACGCTCCCGATGACCCCGAAGCGCTCAAAGCCATCTATGCCAGCCGGTTCGGACACCGCACGAATGACCGGCTCGTGCTCTGGGAAACGCTCGTATCGGCCCACTTCCAGCGGTACGTGGACCCCACCGACGTCGTGCTCGATCTGGCGGCTGGCTACTGCGAGTTCATCAACACCATCCGCTGCGGCACCAAGATCGCCGTCGACCTGAACCCGACTATCACCGAGATGGCCGGACCCGACGTACGGGTCTGCCACAGTCGATCAACGGCCTTGCCCGCGGATCTCACCGGTGCCGTGGATGTGGCCTGGGTCAGCAACTTCTTCGAGCACCTCCAAGACTCTGGCGAGTTGCTCGCCACGCTGCGGGAACTCCACCGCGTTCTTCGACCCGGCGGCCGCCTCCTGGTGCTGCAGCCCAACATCCGGCTCCTGGGGGCCGCCTACTGGGACTTCGTCGACCACTCACTGCCCATCACCGACAGGAGCCTGCGCGAGGCGCTGACCCTCACTGGCTTCACCATCGAGACCATGAAAGTCCGCTTCCTGCCCTACACCACCGAATCACGGCTCCCGATATCGGCGCCGCTCATTCGCTTCTATCTCCACTTTCCTCCGGCGCAATGGCTCCTCGGCAAGCAGACCTTCGTGGTGGCCCGGGCGAACCCCACCCACCCCTAAAACGTCGATCAGCCACGTGCCCGCGCGACAGGACACACTACCCGCACCATCTAGGTGGGGCCGCAAAGGATTGCTATCGTTGTCTTTTCCACGGATAGACCAAGCGGGGGCCCACGATGGTTGCTAACGATCCAGTCGCCATCGTGGGCGGGTGTGGGCATGTCGGGCTACCCCTCGGGCTCGCCTTTGCCGACGCTGGCCTCCCGGTGTTGCTCTACGACATCAACGCCGACGCAGTGGCCCTCGTGCGCGCCGGCCAGATGCCCTTCGTCGAAAAAGGAGCCGATGAGTTGCTGGCGCGGGTACTGGCCAAGGGAAACCTCACCGTGACCAGCGACCCCGCCCTGGTCAGCGAAGTCGACCATGTGGTGGTTGTCATCGGGACGCCCGTCGACGAGCACCTCAACCCCGACCCCGCTGCGGTGGTGCACGCCATCGAGGGGATGATCGATCACCTGCGTGATGGCCAGCACCTCGTGATGCGCAGCACGGTCTACCCGGGTGTCACCGCCCTGGTGGAGCGATTGCTCGCCCAGCATTCCCTGGCCATCGACGTGTCGTTCTGCCCCGAGCGCATCGCCGAGGGCAAAGCGATCGAGGAACTCCACTCGCTCCCCCAGATCGTGTCGGGACGCACTCCCGAGGCCGTGCGACGGGCCCGCGAACTCTTCGGGTGGCTCACCGACAAGACGATCCCGCTCGAGGTCGAAGAGGCCGAGCTGGCCAAGTTGTTCACCAACACCTGGCGCTATATCAAGTTCGCCGCCGCCAATCAGCTCTACATGATCGCCACCGATTATGGGGCCGATTTCGAACGGATCCGGGCGGCGATGACCGAGGACTACCCCCGAGCGGCCGACCTCCCGGGGGCGGGCTTCGCCGCCGGCCCGTGTCTCTTGAAAGACACGATGCAGCTCGCCGCCTTCAACCGGAACAACTTCATGCTGGGCCATGCCAGCATGCTGGTGAACGAGGGCCTCCCCGACTATGTCGTCGACCAGATCACGGCGGCCCACGACCTCTCCACGATGACCGTCGGTCTTCTCGGCATGGCCTTCAAGGGAGAGTCTGATGACATCCGATCAAGCCTGAGCTACAAGCTAAAACGCCTGTTGCAGCTCAAGGCCGCTCGAGTCCTTTGCACCGATCCCTACGTCACCCTGGACGACCACCTCGAGCCGCTGGATGCGGTGCTCGAACAGGCCGACCTCCTCGTCGTTGCTGCGCCGCATGACCTCTATCGGTCGCTCTCCCCTCGGGTGCCGGTAATCGACATCTGGAACGTGATCCCGTCTGCGCAGTCCGCATGACGGCGCGCATCAGCGTGGTGGTGCCCGTGTTCAATGAGGGCGACGCCATCAACGCGTTTCTCGACCGGGTCTTTGAGTCGGTCACCATGTCGTGCGAGATCCTGGCCGTCTATGACGACGAGGAAGACACCACCCGAGCGCATCTGGAGGCCTACGCCCTTCGCGAGCCACGCGTGGTCCCCACCCTCAACACCTACGGCAAAGGACCAGGCCACGCCATCCGCTTTGGCGTCGACCACGCCGAAGCCAAAATCGTCGTGGTCACCATGTCTGACGGCAGCGACGATCCGCGACAGATCGAGGCGCTGGCCCATCTCGTGGACCGTGGTGTGGTGATTGCGGTGGCCTCCCGTTACGCCAAGGGGGGCCAGCAGGTGGGCGGACCCTTCCTCAAACGAGTTCTCTCGCGTAGTGCCGGCCTGTCGCTCTGCTGGTTGGCGCGGGTGGGCACGCACGATGCCACCAACTCCTTCAAGGCGTACGACCGTGCCTTCCTGCAGAAGGTGGGGGTTGAATCCGATACGGGCTTCGAGATGGGCTTGGAACTGGTGGCCAAGGCCAGGCGATATCGTCTACCGGTCGCGGAACTTCCCACCATCTGGGTAGATCGCTCGGTGGGCCAGTCGAACTTCCAGATCTGGTCTTGGTTGCCCCGCTACCTGCGGTGGTATCGCTATTCCTTCGGGTCGAGGTTGTCATGAACGTTCTGGTCAGCGGATCATCAGGCTTCATCGGTGGCTACGTCGTCGCCGAACTCCTCTCACGCGGTTACTCCGTGGTCGGCATCGACGACCACTCCAAGTACGGCAAGGTAGCCAAGTCGTACGACGACGACCCCAACTACCGCCTAGTGGAGGGCGACGCCCGCAACGTTGCCCTCATGACCGACATCCTTCGAGACTGCGACCACTTCATCGCCGGCGCCGCCATGATCGGCGGCATTTCCTACTTCCACGCCTACGCCTACGACTTGCTCGCCAACAACGAGCGGATCATGGCCGCCTCGTGCGATGCCAGCATCGCCGCCGCCAAAGACGGCCGACTGCAAAAGGTCACCTACATGAGCTCGTCGATGGTCTACGAGTCCACCGATACCTGGCCCTCCACCGAGGGCGACGAGCGCCGGATCGCCCCGCCGCTCTCCTCCTACGGGTTCCAGAAACTCGCGGTCGAGTACTTCGCCCGGGCCGCCTGGGACCAATACCAACTGCCGTACACCATCGTCCGACCGTTCAACTGCGTGGGCATCGGCGAGGCCCGGGCGTTGGGCGATGTGGAGGTGGACAGTGGCAACGTGAAACTGGCCATGAGTCACGTCGTGCCCGACCTCGTCCAGAAGATCCTCAAGGGCCAAGACCCGTTGCACATCCTGGGCGACGGCTCCCAGATCCGTCATTACACCTACGGGGGAGATCTCGCCCGCGGCATCGTGACGGCGATGGAGCACCCCGATGCCCGCAACGACGACTTCAACCTCTCCACTGAGCGTTCCACCACCGTGATGGAGTTGGCAGAGATCATCTGGCACAAGATCAAGGGCCCCGGCGAGCCACTGCGGACCGTGTCGGACCCCGGCTACGACCACGACGTGAACCGCCGGGTTCCCTCAACCCTCAAGGCCAAACGTGTCCTCGGGTTCGAAGCCACCACCAGTCTTGAAGACATGCTTGATGAGGTCATCCCGTGGATCCAACAAGCCCTCGCTGACGGTCGCATCTGACGGCCCCCGGGGGGCGCGGATAGCGTCGCCGGGCGATGGACCCAACCACGCTCACCACAATCCGCTACGAGGCCGCCGCCGGAGTGGCCACCATCACCCTCGACCGGGCTGATCATCACAACGCGTTCACCACCACGATGTGCGACGAGATGGCCGCCACCTGGGCGCAGGTGCGGGAGGACGACACCGTGCGGGCCATCGTGGTGACCGCCACCGGCACCAAGGCCTTCTGTACGGGCATCGACCGTTCCGAAGTGCCCGCCGAAGACGGCGCGGTTTACACCTTCGACCCGCTCACCTATCGCGATCCCGGTGGCCGCCTCGGACCCCGCAGCAACGAATGCTGGAAGCCGGTCATCGCCGCCATCAACGGTATGGCCTGCGGGGGCGCCTTCTATCTGCTGGGCGAGGCCGACATCCTCATCGCCGCCGACCACGCCAGTTTCTTCGACCCCCACGTGACCTACGGCATGCCGGCCGTGTTCGAACCGGCCCTCATGTTGCAGCACATGCCCTTCGGGGAAGTGATGCGTATGACCCTGCTGGGGAACCACGAACGCATCAGCGCGGCCCGGGCACTGGAGATCGGCTTGGTCACCGAGGTCGTACCCACCGCTGATCTTCTCCCCACCGCCCACCGCATCGCGGCCGCCATCGCCTCCCAGCCCCCCGCCGCCGTGCAGGCCAGCCTCCGCTCCCTTTGGGCCGCCCGGGAACTCACACGATCTCAGATGCTCGAAGTGGGCAATACGTTCCTCAATCTCGCCATGAGCCCCGAGGCCCTCGCCCAAGGCCAGTCGGTCTTTACCTCTGGCGTGCGCATCGATCCCACGATCCGGTGACACTGGCGGCCACCGTTCGGGGGGCGGCAGCCCGATTCGGACACCGGGTGGCCTTCGTGGATCCCGACGGACGCACCCTCAGTTACACCGACCTCGACACGCGTTCCAGCGAAGTAGCGGCCGGGATGTCCGCCGCCGGGGTGACCGTGGGCGATGTGGTGCTGCTGGGCCTACCGTCGGAGTCGGCGTACGTGATTGCCTACGCCGCCGCCGCCAAGATTGGCGCCATCACCGCGGGGGTAAACCCACGCTTGGCACCCCCCGAGCAGGCGGCGGTAGCGCAGGTGGCGGGAGCGGCTCTCACCCTCACCACCGCCCCTGAGGTTGAGGCGCTGCGCCGTTCCGATGCCGTCCCCCCCCTCCCCCCCGACCCCGACCGCCCCGTGGCGTTGGTGTTCACCTCGGGCACCACCGGCACGCCCAAAGGGGCCCTCTTTGGTAACCGGCAACTGGCCGCCATCACCCGCATCGATGGGGCCGATGTCTGGGGCAACCCCGCCACGCCCGTCGCCCATCTGCTGGCGGGCACCCAATTCGCCCACGTGGGCTTCATGACCAAACTGCCGTGGTACCTCCGACTCGGCACCACCACGCACTTGCTGGCGCGCTGGCGCGCCCGCGATGCGTTGGCCTGCATCGCCACCCACCAGATCAGCACCATCGGCGGAGTAGCACCCCAGATCGCCCTGCTTCTCTGCGAGGACCTCGACGCCTACGACCTGAGCGCCGTGAAACATCTGATCATGGGTGGTGCTGCCTCACCACCGGCGCTCGTGCGAGAGGCCAGAGCCCGGTTCCAGGCCGACTACTCGATCCGGTACTCCTCTACCGAGTCGGGCGGCTGTGGCACCGGCACCGCCTTCGACGCGGATGACGACGAAGCCCTCTTCACCGTGGGCCGAGCGAGGGGCGACATCAACATCGCGATCCGCGACGACACCAAGACCCTTCCCGTGGGCGAGGTGGGAGAAGTGTGGCTGCACTCCCCCACCGCCATGACCGGCTATTGGCAGAACCCCGATGCCACCGCCGACGCGCTGAGCGACGGCTGGCTGCGCACTGGCGACCTCGGCCTCATCGATGAGCGGGGTCTCCTGCGCCTGGCGGGACGCCTCACCGACATGTTCATCCGGGGGGGCTACAACGTGTACCCCGCCGAGGTGGAGGCGGTGCTCACCGACCACCCTGCGGTGACCGAGGTGGTGGTGGTGCCGCGACCCGACGCGCTCATGGGGGAACAGGGGGTAGCCATCGTCGTGCCCGTCGACCCCCAACGACCTCCCACCCTGGCGGACCTACGGTCATTTCTCGAGCCCCGGTTGGCTCGCTACAAGTGGCCAGAGGCGCTCCGACTCGTGGCGGAGCTACCCCTCACCCCGATGCACAAGATCGACCGGCGGCACCTCGCCGCCGATGAAGTGGATCATCCCACCGATCAACCCGAGATGGGCTAGGCCAGCCGGCCCTGCAGGTAGGCGGCGCCCCGAGCGGGGTCGCCCACCAGTTCGACGCTGGCGCTCACCAGGCGACTCGGGGGGTCCGCCTCCATCAGATCAAGGCAGCGGGGCGGAGCGGATTCGGCATCCACTTCTCGGCCGAGGGCCACCACCTCATCGAGCAGGGCCCGCTCATCAGCACCGAGCAGGGCGAGATCATCAGACACCAACGCCATACCGCCACTCACCCCCACCGCCAGGGCCCAAGCCCGCATCTGGTCGGGATCCAACCGAGTGCGCGCCGATCGGAGCATGAGGCAGTCGGGGTCATTCAGCCACAGTTGACGGTGCATGAACGAGCGGCTGAGCGTGTTGCGCCACGCGTTGACGGTGGCCGGTTCCCCGCCGAGATGCCCAGCGGGTTGATATTGCTCGGGTTGCGGGTGCCACCACGGCGCCACGTCGGCCCCGATCCGCATACCGTCCACCACCCCCACGGTGGTCCCCAGCGGCGCCCCGCATCCCAAGAGAAACGTGTCCTCGCCCGCTCCGCGCCGCAGCGCATCGAAGCCCGCCCGCACCCGTTGCGCCGGGGTACGGCTGGGATCGGCGTAGCCGCCGGGGATCGACGGCGCGTAGGTGAAATCGAGCTTGATGTACGGGTAGCCAGCCTCCACGAGCGATCGCGCCAGGTGCTCGAGATGGTCCAGCACCTCCGGATTCGAGGTGTCCAGCGTGTGCACCGCACCCCCCCAGTGGTCACTGACCATCCCCACCAGCGGCCGCCCGCTGGGGCGATGCACCGCCAACCAATCCGGGTGAGCCCGGGCGAGTTCGGATGCAGGACCGGCCAAGAAGGGAGCGATCCAAATACCCGGGGTGAGGCCTTCGGTGGCGATGGCGGCGGCCAATCCCTCGATGGGGGTGGGGAACTTGTCGTTGGTGTCCAGCCAGTCGCCGATGGCGGCCTGGAAACCGTCATCGAGTTGGAACACATCGAACGGCCACGCCCCCGCCCGGGCCAGATTGGACCGCAGGTCTGCTTCGGTCACGGCATGGAAATAGTGGTACCAGGAACACCAGCCCACCTGGTAGGCCGCCGTGGTGCGGGCCGAGTCCACCGCCCCCCGCTCGGCGGCCCACGCCGAGAGCAGAGCCGACGGCTCGCCCTCGCCTACCGCCAGGCTGACCTCGTGCAGTTCCTGCCGCTCCCCCGGCCCCAACACCGCCCCCCCGAGAAAGGCTTCGATCCACAACTCGATGTGCTCGCTCCCGTCGCGAGCCGCCCGAACCCGGAAGGTGCCGTCGTGTTCGGACCCCCCGAGGAACCCGGCCACCACTACCGCCCCCCGGTCGTCGCGCAGCGCGGTGACCATCTCACTGCGCAACTCGTCGGGCTCCGCCAGCGCCCAATCGGCGTGGTGCATTCCGATCGGAAGCGAACCAACACCGGTGGCACGCGATCCATCCTCATCCACCCGAAAGGTGGCTACGGCGGTGGGCGACCACGACTGATAGCCGTGGCGGAGCACCCGCAACGGCTCTCGCACCCCCTCGAGCCGCCCCACCACCGCCACCGCGTCTACCGCCACCGGCGCGTCCGAGCGATTGGTGATCGACCAACTGAGCCGGTGCGAGGACCAACACCACTCCACCTCGATGGCATCAACCTCGCCCGAGCGTATGTCCACCCGATCTTCTCGAAACTGCATCCGACTGACCCTAGGGGCTGCGCTAGCCGTCGAGTTCGGTGCCGAGAATCGACACGAAGCTCACCATCTCCCCGGGGTAGCCGCCCAGGTTATGGGTGAGGGCCAAGTGGCGGTCGGTCGTGGTGGCGATCTGACGATCGACGGGCGCCTGATTCCGCAGTTGCAGCCAGGCCTCGAACATCATGCGCAGTCCCGACGCCCCCACCGGATGGCCGAACGACTTGAGGCCGCCATCGGGGTTCACCGGCAAGTCACCGGCCAGATCGAAGGCGCCGGCCTGGATCTCCTGCCACGCCGTGCCGCGTTCGCAAAAGCCGAGGTCCTCCATGAGCACCAACTCGGTGGGGGTGAAGCAGTCGTGCACTTCGGCCATGGCGAGTTCGGTTCGGGGGTTGGTGATGCCAGCCTGGGCGTAGGCATCGCGGGCGCAGGCCACGATCTCGGGGAAGGTGGTGTAGTCGTAGGCGGGATCGGTAAGACCCGAGCCGTTGCCCGCCACGAAGGACAGCGCCTTCACATACAGCGGCGTCTCGGTGTATCGATGGGCATCTTCGGCGCGACACACAATCGCCGCCGCCGCCCCATCGGCCACGCCGGCACAGTCGAACACCGAGAGACCCCCAGCCACATCGGGCATGGCCAGGATTTGCTCCACCGACATCTCACGACGGAACTGCGCCCGCGGGTTGCGGGCGCCGTTGTAGTGATTCTTGGAAGCGATGCGAGCCAGCACCGCCTTCAGTTCCTGGGCATCCACGCCGTACCGGGTGGCGTAGGCGGGCAACACCATCGAGAACATGGCGGCGGCCGTAAGGGTGCGGCCGGTGCCATCGTTGGGCACCGGGAAGGCGTTGAGCCCCTGGTAGCCCGAGTCCTTCACTTTCTCCACGCCCACCGCCATGGCGAGGTCGTAGGCACCCGAGGCCACGGCGTAGGCGGCCTGGCGCAGCGCGTCCGAGCCGGTGGCACACATGTTCTCCACCCGGCTGACGGGCTTGCCCTCGAGTTGCAGCGGCTTCGAGAGCAGCATCCCACTCATGCCCCCTTGGGCCGTGCCCAGCCAGTAGGCGTCCACGTCGTCCTGGTGTACCCCGGCGTCGGCGAAGGCATCGCCGGTGGCTTCCAACAAGAGGTCGTCGAGCCCCTTGTCCCAGTGCTCCGCGAAGCGGGTGCAGCCCATGCCCACGATGGCGACGCGATCCTTGATCCCATGCGAGCCCATCAGGTCATCCGAGCCTTCCAGAAGTAGTTGTGGATGCCATCGGCGGTGAAGAGTTTCCGAAAGGTGGGTTCCACCCGTCCGCCGATGCGCACCTGATCGATGTCGACATCGGTGAGTTCCACCGGTAGTCGTCCACCGCCGTCGAAGTCGACTACCGCGAACACCACCGGGGGGCTGGGCGAGTACGCCAGGCGATCCACGGTAAAGGTCACGATGGTTCCGCTCGCATCGGCCATGGGTACCGCCCCATCGTCGCCGGGCTGGGGCGGGAGATGCACGGGCCCACCCTCGCTCGACGATCCCACGAAGCCAAACTTCCAATCGGCCGAGCGAGCCGCCGCCGAGGCCGACGGGCGAGCCGGCTCCGGACGCCGCGGCGGTTCCACGGGAAGCAGGCCCCGCCAACGCAGGTATGTGCCGTAGGCGATCTCCCCCCCGGCGGCCACCTGCGGGGCCAGCGGCCGAGACGGCGCCCAGGCGGCGAGGGCATCGGTGGTGCGCACCAGCATCACATCGGCGCCGTCGGCCAGAACGATCAAGGCAATGACCTGCCCCGGGCTCGCCACCTCGAGCGCCGCAGTAAGCAGCAAAGCCGGATGGGCGGCGCCGGTATTGCCCACCGTGGCCCCTAAGTCGTCGATGCGGCGCTCCCCCACGGCGAGCTTCTTGGCCAAGGCGGCATTGGCGCGGGTGGAGGTTCCCGTGATGATGATGTGGTCGATCTGATCGGATCTCTGCTCAGCGGCGCCCAACGCTTGTTCCCATGCTGCGACGCCCAGGGGCAGGTAGCGCGTCTCACCGAAGCGTTCCTCCCATGTACGGGAGCGGTCCTCTCCCGGTATGCGCCAACGGTCGAGGAACTCCTCGGTGACACACCCCCACCCGATGACCTCCGCCAGCACCGGTGCCGTGTCGGCATCAGCAATCACCAGTGCGGCTGCACCATCACCAAAGGTGGCTTCATCGGCACCACCCGGCAACCCCGCACGGAGATCGGCGCTCACCACCACCTGAGGACCGGAAGCAGCCAGCGCGGCGCGCAGAGCACCGACGGCCGAGCGCACCGACCCGTTGGCATCGAAGGCGCCGGTTGAGGTCGGCAACCGCAGCGCGGCATGAATGGTTGTGGCGTTTGTCTTGTCGGCGTAGGCCGGGGCCACCGTGGAGAACCACAGTGCCTGCGGCCGCACATCACCCAAGGGCCGCAGCGCGGCGCGGGCGGCTTCCACTCCCATCGTGGTGGTGTCCTCGTCGTAGCCCGCCACGGTCCGGGTACCGCGACCTCCCCCGCCACCGGAGATGGCCGCCATCGTGGTGCGATCGAGGCGACGATGAGGTAGGTAGACGGCGGCACCGACGATTCCGCGGGTTGCCATGCCGCCAGGTTACGACGCTCTCTGACGGGTCGTCACATTTGTCCAGAACCCTCCCACCCGCGGCGCTACCCTGCGGCCATGGCACTCGGGCCGCACTCCATCTTCGAAGTACCGGTGGCGGGCGGGGCGCTGGGGGTGCGGCGCTGGGGCGAGGGCCCCAGGGTAGTGGTGGCAGCCCACGGCATCATCGGTAACCAATGCTCCTGGCAGTCGGTGGCCCGGATGATCGATCCGAGTATCTCCTTGATTGCCCCAGACCTGCGCGGTCGGGGCACGTCCAACACCCTCCCGGCGCCGTTCGGCATGCGAGCGCACGCCGCCGACCTCGTGGCCATCCTCGACCACCTGGGCCTCGAGCAGGCGGTGTTGGTGGGCCATTCGCTGGGGGCCTACGTGGCCACCACGGCGGCCACCGTCAACCCGAACCGCTGGTCGGCGGTGATTCTGGTAGATGGCGGGGTACCCCTCCGACTCCCTCGCCACGTCGATCCCGAATCGCTCTTCCATGGCGTGCTCGGCCCCACCCTGAACCGTCTCGCCCAGACCTTCGCCACCCGCGCCGACCACGATGCGTTCTGGCGGGCGCACCCCGCCCTGGCCGATCCTGGCGCCTGGAACGCCGACACGAAGGCCTGGCTCGACCACGACCTCATCGGCAGCACCGAACCGAATCTGCGGTCTTCCATTTCGATTGAGGCCGTCGGGTTCGACGGGCGAGAACTCCTCACGGACCCCGAAGTACGCGGGGCCTTTCTCACCCTCCCCCAGCGGGCGGTGTTGCTGCGCGCCCCCCGGGGCTTACTCAACCAGGTTCCCCCTCTGCTCCCCGACGAACTTCTCAACCCCTTCCGAGCCACCTGGCCGATCCGTCTCGAGATGCTGGTGGAAAACACCAACCACCACTCGATCCTGCTCGCCCCTCGCGGCGCCAAGGCCATTGCGTCCCACATCGCGGCGTCGTTTCGCTAGCCCCTGCGGCACGCCACTCATCAGGGGGCAGGTTTGGGATCCTTGGCCGGCGGACGCCAGCACAGCGCCAGCAACGCCAGAGCCCCGCCGCCGCCCGCCGCCAGCACGATGAGCAGACCCTCTGCCCCCGGTGGATCGAAGATCTCCAGTTGATGATCGAGCGACCATTCCCCTGCTCCCAACACCCCCAGGGCCAAGCCGGTGAGCGTGAGGGTCATCACGTATTCCCAGCCCTCGCCCGGGCGGAAGATGAAAAAGCCATTCCCGCGGTGGTTGGTGATCCAGGCCACCAACATCACCCCCACCACCGCCGCCCCCGCCAGCGGCATCAGTAGCCCAAGTAACAGCAGGACACCGCCGATGATCTCGGTGATGCTGGCCAGCCAGGCGTGCAGTCGGCCCGGTTTCATCCCGAGGCTGGCGAACCAACGACCCGTCCCTTCGATCTTCCCGCCCCGGAAGATGTGGTTGATGCCGTGGGCCAACATCACCGCTCCTACCCCGCCACGCAGCAGGAGCAGAGCCAAGTTGAACGCGTCGATGTTCTTCACGGCCGGAACGGTACCGGGGCGTCAGTACGCTTGGGGGCCATGCCCAGCTTTTTCGAGACCGCGCGGCGGGCGGCCCTCATCCTGGCGGGCACGGCCGGGCTGATGGCGGTACGCCACGCGACGAGGCCTCAACCGGGGCCGATCGCCTCCGCGAGCCGCACCCGCCGCAATCTGAAGATGGCCGGCCTGGGGGCCCAGGCGGGCCGCCAGTACGCCCTGCACCGGGCCCGGCGAGCGTTCGCCTCGGTGGAACGGCAAGGGGAACTCGACGAGCGATTCGAACTGCAGACGGCCGAATCGATCACCGAAGCCCTCGGCCAGATGAAGGGCGCCATGATGAAGTTGGGGCAAATGGCCAGCTACTTGGACCCGGGCCTGCCCACCCCGGTGCGACAAGCGCTAGCGGAACTGCAACAGAACGCGCCGCCCATGAGCGCCGCTCTGGCCGCCCAGGTCGTGCGCGAAGAACTCGGGAGTGTCCCGACGGAGGTCTTCGCCACGTGGGATCCCCAGCCCATCGCCTCCGCGTCGATCGGTCAGGTGCATCGGGCCATCACGCACGATGGCCGGGCCGTGGTGGTGAAGGTGCAGTACCCCGGGGTGGGGGCGGCGATTCGAGCCGATCTGGATAACGCCGGGATGGTGTTCGGGGCGATGCGGATGCTCTTTCCCAGCCTCGAACCCGAGCCATTGGTGGCCGAACTACGCGAGCGACTGTTGGAGGAACTCGACTACCGACTCGAAGCCGAGAACCAAGCCCTCTTCGCCCGTTTCTACGAGGGGCACCCCTTCATTCATATCCCTGCGGTGCTCCCGGAGTTCTCCACCGAACGGGTGTTGACCACCGAACTGGCGCAGGGGGCGCGCTTCTCGGAGGTGGAGGGTTGGTCCCAGACCGAGCGCGACCTCGCCGCGGAAGCCATCTTCCGTTTCGTGTTCGGCAGCCTCTACCAACTCCACGCCTTCAACGGCGATCCCCACCCCGGCAACTACTTGTTTCGGCCCGGGGGTCATGTGACGTTCCTGGACTTCGGCCTCGTGAAGCGCTTCAGCCCCTCCGAGGTGGACCTGATCGGGGCGATGCTCAAGGCCATGGTTGTGGATCACGACATCGGCACCTACCGCCGCCTGATCGAAGACATCGGCCTGATGAAAGGCGGGGATGCCTTCAGCGATGCCGAGGTGGAGGACTACTTCGGGCACTTCTACGACTTCGTGCGGCACGACGAGGTACGGGCCATCACCGCCGAGTACGCCTCGGAGACCGTGCGCCGGTTCTTCGATGCCAGCAGCCAGTTCGGGCCCATCCTGAAGTCCGCCAACGTTCCGCCTACCTTCGTCATCATTCAACGCATCAACCTCGGCCTCTACGCCATCTTCGGTCAGCTCAACGCCACCGCCAACTGGCGGCGGATCTCCGAGGAGATCTGGCCGTTTGTCCAGGGCCCCCCCTCCACCGAACTGGGCCGACGAGCGGCCGAATGGGCCGCCGCTCGAGCGCCGCGATGACCGAAGTCACCCTGGCCACCTTCAACGTCCATTGGGGGAGAGGGCCGGTGCGCGGCGGGCTCGTTCCGTTCGACGTACCGGCGGCCTGCGCCAACCTCGACGCGGAGGTGATTGTCCTGCAGGAGTCCTGGGCGCCCGATGATGCCCCGAGTCAACACGACGCCACCGCCGCGTTGCTGGGCTGGTCGGTGGTGGCGGCGTCGCTCGGTCGCTCCACCCTCCACCCGCAGCCCGCGGTCATCGGCCCCCCCGGATCCGTGGGCGTGGGCGAGGGCGAATGGGGGGTGGCGGTGCTCTCCCGCTTTCCGATCCTCCGACACCGCCAGATCGATCTCCCGCCGCTGCGTCTCGACAGGGTCCACCGGGCACTGCTGCTGGTCGACCTCGACGTGGACGGCTCTCCCCTCACCGTGATCGGCACCCATTTCAGCCACCTCGAGTTCGGTTCGGCGCGACACGCAGGACCGTTGCGACGAAGCCTCCCCGCCCCTGATCAGGCGGCGGTTCTCCTCGGCGACATGAACATGTGGGGCTGGTGCCTCAGCGCCATTGCCCCGCCCGGCTGGACCCGCATCGGGTCGGGTAACACCTGGCCCGCCCATCGCCCCATCAGTCGCATCGACCATGTGTTGTGCAGCGAGGCGGTAACCGAGGTGTGGAGCGACGTATCGGCCGACCTCGGATCAGACCATCGGGCCGTCCGGGCAAGAATCCGGATCCCGTGACCGTCGGCGTCGTGTTCCTCTGCACGGGCAATGCCGCCCGGTCAGTCATGGCCGGGGCGGCGTTGGAGGCCCACCTCCCGGCCTGGTCGGTGACCACGGCAGGAACCCTCGTGGTGGAGGGCCAACCCATGAGCTGGCGCACGAGGGCCGCCCTCGACCGCGTGGGCCTATCGGCTCCGGCACACCGCAGTCGGCAGGCGTCGCGCCCCGACCTCGAGGCGGCCGCGGTGGTGATCGCCCTAGCCCCCGAGCATGTCCACTGGGTGCGCCGCACGCATCCCGAGGTAGCCAACCGAACCGGCACGCTGCGACGCCTGGCCCGAGACCTGCCCACCGACGATGCCACCCTGGCGGATCGAGTTGGTCGCCTCGGCTTGGCCAGCATCACCGTGGAGGACTGGGAGGAAGTCGTGGATCCCGGAGGCGGTGACGCCGAGCAGTTCGCCGCCTGTGCGCGCGCCATAGTTGATCTGGTGGCCACCCTGGCGATCCGTCTGGAGCAACCGTGACCGGAGCGCGCCCCGCCACCAACACCGACGCTCACCCCGCCCGGGGCCACCGTTCAATGCGGCCGCCGCCATGACCCGGATCCTCACGGAGAACGCCGAGTTCCAACTACTTGAGGCGCTCCGGCACAACCGCCGGAAGCGTGAGCAACGCGGCGAGTTCCTCATCGAGGGGGTACAAGCCATCACTCGGGCTCTCGCCGTCGAGTGGCCGGTGCGGGCCGCCCTTGTGCCGGCGGCAACCCACCGCTCGCCGTGGGCCGAGGATTGCCTGGCGCGGGTGGACACGGTCATCGAGGTACGCGCCGATCTGTTCGCCCGCCTGACGGCGCGGGATGAGCCACCGGAGTTGATGCTTCTCGGCCGCATCCCGGTGCCCGACCTTGCCGCCGTTCCCCACCAAAGCGATGGGGTGGTGGTGGTGCTGGACCGGCCGGGCAATCCCGGCAACCTCGGCACGATCATCCGCACGAGCGATGCGCTCGGCGCGGCCGGGGTGCTCCTCAGCGGACACGGTGCCCACCTCTACGACCCCCAGACAGTGCGGGCCAGCGTGGGGTCGCTCTTTGCCCTGCCCGTAGTGCCCGTGCCGAGCAATGAGGCCCTCATCGACTGGGTGGCGCAATGGCGGACGAAGGCGCCGGTGACCGTCTACGCCACCGACGAACACGGCGAGGTCCCGCTGAGTGGCGCTGTCGTTCTCTCTCGGCCGGCGGTCATCCTTTTGGGCAGCGAGCGCACCGGCCTCTCGACCGCCCTCGCCGCCCTGGCCGATGTGAGCCTGGCCATTCCCATGGCCGGTTCGGCCAGTTCCCTCAACGTGGCGGTGGCGGCTGGAATCGTGCTCCACCACGTGATGAGTAGCCTAGGAGGCCATGGATGATGATGTTCCCGTGACCGAGCTGATCCTCACCACCATCGACGACGGCATTGCGCGCGTCACGATCAACCGGGCCGAGGCCGGCAACTCCCTCACGGCGGAGATGCGCGACCACCTCGCCGAGACCTTCGACGAACTCTCGGCCACCCTCGGGGTGCGAGCCGTGGTCCTCACAGGCGCCGGTGAGAAACATTTCTGCACCGGTGCCGGCCTCGGCGGCGCACAACCGCCGTCGCCGCCTCGCCCTCCCGATGCTCCCGACCGCACCCTCGGCGACATCTCCCGGCTCATCCGACGCGGCTGGCAGCGCCTGGTGATCTCCATCATGGACTGCGAGAAACCGGTGATTGCGGCGGTCAACGGCACGGCGGCGGGGGGCGGAGCCAACCTGGTCCTGGCCTGCGACCTTGTCGTCATGGCCGACCACGCCCGCCTCATCGAGGTGTTCGTCAAACGCGGCATCATTCCCGACGCCGGCGGGGCCTACCTCCTCCCCCGCCTCATTGGCCCCCACCGGGCCAAGGAACTGATGTTCCTCGGCGATGATCTCCCGGCGGCGGAGTGCGAACGGTTCGGCATCGCCAATCGCGTGGTCCCCGCCGCCGGATTGACCGCCGCCGTGGACGATCTCGCCACCCGCTTGGCCCACGGCCCCACCAAGGCCCTCTCGATGACAAAGTGGCTCATCAACCGCAGCCACGAAAGTTCGCGCCACACCGCCTTCGAAGAGGAGGCCTACGCCCAGGAACTAGTGACCTCAACCGCCGACATGGTCGAGGGTATCAAGGCCTTCAGCGAGCGCCGGCTCCCTGATTTCAAAGGCTGGTAGCCCGTCTGTGATGGAGGGGTAAGCCGAGGGTAACACCGCCACCTATCGGCCCTACCTCGATGGCCTGCGGGCCGTGGCGGTGTACCTCGTGGTGCTCTACCACTCCGGCCTGGGCATCTTCCGCCACGGCTTTATCGGCGTTGACATCTTCTTCGTACTCTCCGGCTACCTAGTCACCCAACTGCTCCTTCGCGACATCGCGGCCAACGGCGGCATTCGCCTTCGGCGCTTCTACGCCCGCCGCTCTCGGCGCCTTCTCCCCGCCTCGTTCGTGGTGCTGATCACCACGGCGGTGGTGTTCACCGTCATTGCCACCGCCGCCGAAGTGGCCGAGGCCGCCGACGCCTTCCGAGCGGCGTTTCTCTACGTAGCCAACTGGTATTTCATTCATCAAGCCGCTGACTATTTCGCGGCCGACATCGATCGCAACCCGTTGACCCATTTTTGGTCGCTGGCGGTGGAAGAACAATTTTACCTGGCCTGGCCGCTGCTGCTCGGTGGCCTCTACGCGCTGACGCGTCGGATGCAACGACCGTTGCGGTGGCTCCGGGGCATCATCGCCCTGGCCGGTCTTGCCTCGATGGCCCTGGCGCTTCAGTGGGCTTCGACCAACCTCACCCGGGCCTATTACGGCACCGATACCCGAGCCTACGAACTGCTCGCCGGCGCGTTTCTGGCCCTGACCCCGAGCCTGGTGACGCGGGCCGCCGCACGACCCCGAGCGGCCCAGGTACTGGCGGTCGTCGGACTGGTCGCCGTCGCCGTCCTCACCACTGCCGTCGGGGGCCTGGATCCGATCGGGCGAGGGGTGGTGATCACCGCCGTCACGAGCCTGCTCATCGTCGCGATGGGTGCCGTCCCCGATGGCCTGGTGAGCGGCCTGTTGGCCGGGCGGGGGGCGGTCTACCTCGGGCGCATATCCTACGGCACCTACCTCAGGCACTGGCCGGTCATCATCCTGGTTACCACCAAGTTCACCCTGGCCCCTCCGGCGGTAGCGGGGGTGGCGGTGATTGCTTCCACCGGACTCGCCGCCATCAGTTTCCACCTGCTGGAACAACCAGTGCGGCTGTCACCAACCCTCGACCGCCACCGCTCGGGCGTGATCACGGCGGGCCTGGCCCTCAGCATCGTGGGGGGCCTCGTGCTGGCCCCGAGCATCCTCGCCCGCAAACCCTCCGGGGCCACCCCCCTCGACTGGCGCACCGCCCAACGCGATAATCCCCCCCTGCCGGACTGTCGTCCCGACGCCACCGCTGGGTGCACCGTGGTGGTGGGCTCGGGGAAGCACCTGCTGCTGATGGGCGACAGCAACGCCCGGATGTACATCCCCGCCTTCACCGAAATCGCCCGCCGCCAGGACCTCACCTTGTCGGTGGCGGCGGCCCCCCTGTGTCCGTGGCCACCCGATGTCTTCTTCCTCATCAGTGGTGAGCCGTGTCGCCTGGCGAAAGAGTTCTGGTACGCCCAACTCATCACCGAACTCGATCCTGATGTGATCGTGCTGGCTCAACGCCCAATGGACGACTCCGCCAACCCGGTCGAGCTCTTCACCCCCGAGGGCCGAGTCGTTCCAGGCCCCTCGGCCTTTGACGCCTCGTTGGCGGCAGCCGCCGGCCGGGCGATCGACCGATTCGTGGCCGAGGGCCGCCAGGTCGTGATCATCGAGCCGATCCCGATCGCCCGCAAGGACGACGACCCTCTCCTCTGTCTGTCCAGCGCCGCCAACAACGC
>SHVB01000023.1 GCA_009694375.1 Acidimicrobiia bacterium | reverse complement strand
GCACGAGTGGCCCCCGAGGACCAATTCAACGATGACGCGTTCGGGCGACCCTCACCCGCTGGCCACACCGTGAGATAACTACCCGCCGTAGTACCAGTGACCGTCACGTTCACCACCACCGACACGGCATCGGCTGGCACCCCACCCACTCCAGCCACCGGTACATCTCGCTGCACGCCCGCACCCCACGCACTGCTGTAGGGGCCCACGGTCGTCGCCACCCGCGAATCCAAAATCCGCGCCGGAGTCAACGCCGTAAACAGCACCCCCACCGGAGGGGTGTCGGGAGCCCAGGTATGGAAGAGAGCGATGGTTCCCATCGCAGCGTTATAGCCATCCACCGCCACGCGATAGGTAACCCCCGGCATCACCGGAAACGACACCTCGCTCGTGGTTCCACCAACGATGTCGTCGTTGGCAGCCACTTCGATCAGCGAGTTCACTGATCCACCCGTATACACCGCGAGCAACGTGTCGAAGCTGGACCCTGGGGTGGACAACGTCACCGTGCCGGAGGCGGGGGCCGTGAACTTCCACCACACCGATGACCCACTGGGCGAACTCGCATGAGCCGGTTCACCGAGCTCAGCGGTGGCGCTCACGTTGGAGCCCCTCTGGGTGTTTATTCCGGTCAACGAAAACCCGGTGGCCGCTGTGAATACGTCGTTGCCCGGCTTTACCGGCGCCACAGCCCCCGAAAAGAGGAGACGATTCGGAGAGCCGGAGCCCCCGTTGGTAACCACACCGGTGGTTGCCGCAGCCACGAGAGCGGCGCTTACCCCCGCCGGAGTGAGGGTGGGATTGGCACCGAGGAGCACCGCGGCGGCCCCGGCGACATGGGGGGCCGCCATTGAGGTGCCTTGGGCTACTGCGGTGGCGGTGTTGCTCGTGTTCCACGACGACACAATGCTGACGCCTGGCGCGAAGAGATCGAGGCAGGAGCTGTAGTTCGACCAATCCGGCGAGAAATCCGTGCTGTCGGTGGCCCCCACGGTCACGGCGCCAGGGACGCGCGCCGGGCTGACCCCGCAGGCATCAATGCCGTCGTTGCCCGCCGCCACCACCACCGTCACCCCGTCGGCGATGAGAACTTCAACGGCAGCATCCAGCGACGACACCACGCCCGGGTAGCCAAGGCTCAGGTTGGCCACCGCCGCCGTTCCCGGGGAGTGGTCGGCCACGATCCAATCCAGGCCGGCGAGCAGGTCCGAGGTTGAGCCATCTCCAGCGCAGGGAAACACTCGCACCGCCACGAGCGACACTTGCTTCGCCATCCCGTAGGTCGACCCACCCACACTGCCGGCGACATGGGTGCCGTGCCCTTGGCATCCCGTCGTCCCATAGCCATCGTCGACGGCCGTGAAGCCGGACCGCACTCGCCCGCCGAAGTCCACATGGCTCGCCCGAATCCCACTGTCGACGATGTAGGCGGTGACGCCCGCACCGGTGCCGCCATAGGTGTAACTGCCGGACAGGGGTAGGCTTCGCTGATCGGAGCGGTCGAGGCCCCAGGGTGCTCCCGTCTGCGTACTGTCGAGGCTGATGACCTGATCTGGTTCCACGGAGAGAACCTTGGGGTCGCGCCGGAGGGCATCAGCGGCCTCGACACTCAACCGCATCGATGCCCCCGGAAAGACCGACCGGTAGGTGTGCTCAACCGAAGCACCCGCGAAGGCGCCCCCCCGCGTCTTCATTTCCGCCGCGCGCGCCGATGGCTCCACGCCGGCGGCGAAGCGCACGATGTAGGACCCCTGCACTACGTGACTGGGGGGCGGACTCCCCGCCCTCTTCGCCACTGCCCCACTCGGAGGGGACGCCGAAGCGACCGTCGGGCCCAGCGGTAGCGTCGCAAGCAACATCGCCACCAGGGCGAAGGCTCCGATCATGGCGATGCTTCGCGGTGGCAGCTTTCGGCCGAGCGGAGAGGCTCGCACTATCACCACATCTTCTTGAACATCAGGAGGCTTCCCGTTCGGCGGTGGAGGCAATTCCCACTCTACTGGGACCGACCGACTTGACCCCGCGGGCCACCATCATCACCTAGGCATCCCGGTTATTCATGTCGAGGCGGGATGGCCGTCGAGAGCACGACGTGCGCGGCCATCGCGTTGCGTGGTCGTGGCCGAAACGTGCCCGGCAGCGTCGGCGACACAGTGAAGCGGAGCGCCACTCTCCAACGCCAGAGTCACGAAGCTGTGCCGGGCATGAAGCCCACACCCGGCGGGCCTCGGTCACGTTGCGGCCACGCGCCGGAAACCATCTCTCGATGCCATGGCGGCCGTCAGCGTCGTCGATGAGATCGGCGCAGCCAGAGCGGAGGGTGCCCGTCGCAAGTTGGCCGACGGCGACCATCGTCTCAGCCGCTACAGGTCGGCGCTCGAGGCCGACGCCGACCCTGTGGTGGTCGCCGGCTGGATGGCGGAGGTCAACGCCGAGCGGATGTTCGCCGAACGGGACTTGGCCGCTGTTGCCACGTCATCGTCGCAGGTCACCACGGCCGACCGGCGACGCCTGATCGGCGGTGTCGCCGATGGGGTGAGGCTGCTCGTCTCCGGCGGAGCCCGGCGACAAGGCCGAGCTCTACGCCGAGTTCGGTGTCCGGCTCACGTTCGAGCCGGGCCGTGGTGTGGTGGTGGCCGAAGCCACACCGTGTACCACGGTGCGTGTCGGAGGGGGGACTTCAAACCTGACCCCAACGCTGATCGTGGAGACGACCTGGCCGATGGCGGCGTGACATTCCCACCCCGCAGACGCCGGGTCCTTGGTGCACAGGGTGTGTGCCCCTCCACTGGGATACGTTGTAGGCGTGTACAAAGCAGCGGTCCGCTGGATGATCCGACGCAACATTGGTTTGGCCAACGAGGGCAACTACGGTCCTGCGCTCGCCATGATGGCTCCCGACGCGACATTGACCTTCCCCGGCGACAACTCCTGGTCACGGCAGTTCCGCGAACCCGTGGCGGACCGGCGACCGCACCCAACGCACGTCGGGCGGGACGAGATCGAGGGGTTCCTCCGCCGTTACGCGGACCAAGGGGTGCACATGGAGGTCGAGGACATCCTCGTGAACGGTCCTCCCTGGAACATGCGTGCCGCCATTCGCGTGAACGACTGGATCAGGGACGATGCCGGCGGTGAGCGGTACACAAACCGAGCAGTGCTCATGGTGCGAACCCGCTGGGGCAAGATCGTCGAGCAGGAGGACTACGAGGACACCGAGCGAGTCGCAGCCCTTGACGCCCTGCCTCCGAGGAGCGAGTAGCGCGCCACGCCCGCCGCCAAACCCGGACACGTGCACTCGCACCCCGTCCGGTACCCGCCGGAATGTTGGGTTCAGGTGTTGTGTCGGAGGGGGGACTTGAACCCCCACGTCCCTAAGGACACCAGCCCCTCAAGCTGGCGCGTCTGCCAATTCCGCCACTCCGACGTGGCCCTCGGGTCTCCCCAGGGAGCGCTCACCGTACACGGCCTCCGGGGAGGGCTTCCAACCCACGCCGGGCTACTCGGCGACGGTCACCCGCTCCCAGTCGACCGTGCCATCCACCGCGTGAGCCCATCCGCTCACCTCATCGGCCACCACCACCTGGGTCCGAAACTGGGCGATAGGGATCACCACGACGGCATCCATCACCGTGGCCTCCGCTTTCGCCCACCGCTCGGTGTTGAGCGCATCGTCATCCGACCCCCGGGCTCGCTGCAAGAGGCCATCCACCTCGGGGCTGCGGAAGGCCGTCAGGTTGTCATCGGAGTCCGAGACGAACAGCGGCGTGAGGTACGCATCCGGCGAGCGGAAAGCGCCGATCCAGCCAAAAGTGAAGAGCGCCTGGCCCCCAGAAGCTACGAAGGCCTTGTAGTCGTCCAACGGCAGCGGCCGCAGGCTGGTGGGAATGCCCACCGCTTCGAGATCCGCCGCGATCAACTTCGCCATCGCTGTCTGAGCGGGCGACTCGTCATAGTCGATATTCACCGTGGGAACCCCGCCGCTGGGAAATCCTTTCGCCAGTAACGCCACCGCCCGCTTCGGATCCGGACCGCAGCCCCCACAACGCGCATCATCGTGACCCGCCACGCCCGCCGGGATCACCGTGGTCAGCGGATCGGCCAAATCGGCGTACACCGCCTTCACAATCTCCACCCGGTCGATGGCGGCCTCAATGGCCTGACGCAGCACCGGGTTATTCAAGGCTGCGTCGCCCAGATGCATTCCAAAGAACACTTCGGCCTGGAACGGGGCGAAAGACTCGTCGCCATAGGTGTTCACGGCGCTCTCGAACCGGTCGGCGGGCACCGTGGCCCAGTCGACCTCACCATCGACAAACGCGTCGTAGGCGGCGTTGGCGTTGGAAAACGCCCCCAACTCCACCGCCTCGAGCCGCATGGTCGCATCCGACCGTGGCTCCAGTCTCAGGCCACCCTGCGCCGCCGACACCACAACCCAACTCCCACTCAGATCCAACTCGGCGGTGGGCCCGCCCTCGGCCGCCGCCAACGATTCCGGCTCCACCACCCCAAAGGCCGGGCTCGCCACCACCGCAGGCAGCACCGACAACGGCTCGCTGAGCCCGAAGCGCACCACCTTGTCGTTCACCGCGCTCAGCCCCTCCAGATGATCGCTGGTACCGTCCACGAACTCGGCGAACCCCGTCACCGGCTCGAGCGCCAGAGCCGCCAACGATTTCGTACCCAACGCCGCTATTCGCTCGATCGACGCGATCACGTCATCGGCCTTGATCGAATCGCCGCTGGTGAAGTGAGCCTCCGGATCGAGATGAAAACGCCAGGCCGTGAAATCTTCATTGTGTTCCCAGGACACCGCCAGCCCGGGCTGCACCAACCCCTCGCTGTCGATGCTGGTGAGGCCGTCGTAGAGCAGGTCCAACACCATCTGATCGCTCGGCGAGGCCAGCGAGGCTTTGGTGGGATCAACCACCAGCGCCCCGGGAACGCCCACGCGCATCGTGCCTCCGCCCGACGAGGACGACTGTTCGCCACTCTCACCGTTGTTCGTGCACCCCGATCCCAGCGTCGCCATCACCGCCACCCCGGCGATCACCCGAGCGACCTGCGTTACAGCGCCGGTCATGGAGGACCTCAGTCGAGGAGAAAAGCTAGGCCGGTGGAGGTAAACACGAACGTCAGGGCCACGACCACCGTGATGCGGTCCAGGTTGCGCTCGGCCGCCGCTGATCCAATGGCGGTGGCACCGGCGCCGCCGCCGAACATGTCGGAGAGGCCGCCACCCTTGCCACTGTGGAGCAACACCAAGACGATCAACAGGAGACACACGATGATATGGATACCGATGACAATCGCTTCGAGCACAAAATCTCTCCTAGTAGCGGTTGTCCCGCCGGCCAAGACTATCAGGGGTGGGCGGTTGGCTCTAGCCCGCCGGGTGGACGCCACCCTCAGCGGCCCACGTTCCCCTTCGGGTCCAGCGCGTCACGCAGGCCGTCGCCCAGCATGTTGAAGGCCAGGGCCGTGAGCACCAGCAACGTTCCTGGAAAGACCATCAAATAAGGGGCGTTGCGGTAGAGCCCCCCGGGCACCGCCTGAGAAATCATCCGGCCCCATGACGGAATGTCCGCCGGCAGCCCAAAGCCTAGGTAGGACAGGGCGGCCTCAAAGAGAATGGCACCGGCGATCGAGAGCGATGCGTACACCACTGTCGCCCCCACCAGATGAGGAAAAATGTGTTTACGCAGGATTCGTGGGGTCGACGCCCCCAGCATCCGGGCCGCCGACACAAACTCCCGCTCCCGCAGCGACAGCACCTCAGCCCGAAACAACCGGGCCGGGTAGAACCAGGAAAAGGCGGCGATCACAAAGATCACTGTCCAGACGTTGCTGCGGAACACCGTGGACACTGCGATGGCAAAGAGCAGGAACGGAAAGGCCGCCACCACATCCATCAGGCGCGAGATCACGCCGTCGGTCAAGCCTCCGCTGTAGCCCGCCAGTAAGCCCATCACAAGGGCCACCACCACCGTGATGGCGGTGGAAACCACCCCGATAAACAAAGACGTACGAGCGCCGTAACTCAATTGCACCAGCATGTCGTGGCCGCTCACGTTGGATGCCCCGAGAATGAAACACGTGTCTTTCCCAACATCGGTCACTCCATCGCAGCCCCCCAATGGCCCCATCGGGAGCAGGGTGAAGTTGTCGCTGCCCGCCGCGTTCGAGGTGTTCTTGGGATGATTGGTCCACGACTCGAATAGCGGCGCGGCTGCCGCAAACGAAAACAGCAAGATGATGAACGCCATGCTGGCCAGCGCCGCCTTATCGCCCCTCAGTCGGCGCCACATCAGGGCCCAGGGGCCTCGGGTGGGAGCCGAGTTGCCGCCAACCTCGCTGGGGGCGAGAACATCTACCGGAATCGGCTGCAGTGCGGGGGGCATCGACATCGGTGGGTACCTCCTACCCGATCGCCAGCGCAAAAAGACAAAACATGATCCCGGCGGCCAACAGACCGAGGGCCAACCGCTCCGCCTCCCTACGCTCCACCTCGGAAGCCCGGGCGTAGACACCCGCCGTACGGCGGATGGCGGTGGTACGGCCAAAGGCCATCACTCCACCCATCACTAAGCCAACACCCACTACTCCCACGCCCACCGACAACCCCTGAGCCGCACTCGAGCCGAATCCCACCAGCACGAGCGCCACGAGCCCCGCCGCCCCGAGCAGCGCCACCCCTATCCCGGCCACGCGCCGCCATCCGGCAACGCGCTCCTCCCTGGTCATCATGGGCCCACCTCCGCAACGCCAAGGGCCGCCCCCGGCCGTCTGATGTCCTCTGGACTCGCCAGGGGCCAGGTTTCCACCGGGTAATGGCAGGCCCATTCATGGATACCCACCGGGCCCTCCAACTCCGGCTCTACCTCACTGCACGCGGGTTGGGCACGCGGGCACCGGGTGCGGAACCGACAGCCCGACGGCAGATCCAGCGGGCTGGGCACATCCCCTTCGAGCACGATGCGCGCCCGGTTCTGGGCCTGATCCGGATCGGCTACGGGGCGGGCCGACAGCAGCGCGGCGCTGTACGGATGATGGGGCGCCTCATAGAGATCCTCATCGGTCCCTCGCTCCACCACCCTGCCGAGGTACATCACATGCACTTCATCGGACACGCGGCGCACGATGTCGAGGTCGTGGGCGATGAAGAGATAGGTGAGCCCGAACTCGGCCTGCAGATCCTCGAGCAGGTTGATGATCTGGGCCTGCACCGACACATCCAAGGCCGAAACGGGCTCATCGCACACGATCAACTTGGGCGACAACGCCAGCGCTCGCGCGATGCCGATACGTTGGCGTTGTCCACCAGAAAATTCATGGGGGAAGCGATTGAAGTGCTCCGAGTTGAGGCCCACCAGCTCGAGTAGTTCCATGACCCGGGCCCGGCGAGTGGCGCTGGTCCCTACTCGATAGACCTCGAGCGGCTCTCCGATAATCTCGCTCACCCGCATCCGTGGATTGAGCGACGACATCGGATCCTGGAAGATCATCACGAGATCACGCCGGACCGACCGCAGCGCCTTCCCACTGAGTCGAGAGATATCCTGGCCCTCGAACTCAATGCGACCGCTGGTGGGATCCAAGAGCCGCACGATGCAGCGAGCCAACGTGGACTTGCCGCAACCCGACTCCCCTACCAGCCCCAGCGTCTGGCCCGCCTTGATCTCGAACGACACGTCGTCCACCGCCTTCAGGGTGGCGATCTCCCGCTGAAAAATAATGCCGCGCTTCACCGGAAAGTGCTTCGTCAACTTCTCTAGCCGCAGGATGGTTTCGCCACTGCTCACGCCGTACCTCCGGGGAACTGGTTCGCGGCATCATTACGGATCTCCGGGGCCAAGTGGCACGCCACGAAGTGCGCGTCGCCCGGGGCCGACACCAATGCGGGCTCATCGTCACGACACCGGTCCATCACATGGATGCAGCGCATCGCAAAGCGGCACCCCGTCGGTGGATCCAACAGGCTGGGCGGCGAACCGGCGATCGAAAACAACCGCTTCGAGCGCAAGTTGCGGCCCGGCAACGATCCGAGCAGCCCCCAGGTGTACGGATGCTGGGGGGCGTAGAACACGTCACGCACGCTGCCGCGCTCCACCACCTTTCCGGCGTACATCACCACCACCTCATCGCATAGTTCAGCCACGACGCCCAAATCGTGCGTAATGAACACCACCGCCGAACCCAAGTCGGTGCGGAGTGTGCGAATAAGTTCGAGAATCTGCGCCTGCGTCGTCACATCCAGAGCGGTGGTGGGCTCGTCGGCGATCAACAGTTTGGGATTGTTGATGAGCGCCATCGCGATCATCACCCGCTGACGCATGCCGCCGGACAACTCGTGGGGGTAGCTCGCCAGCCGTTCCCGAGGACTGGGGATACCTACGGCGGTCAGCATTACTTCGGCGCGCTTCTTGGCATCCGCTTTCGACAGCCCTGCGTCATGAATAAGGGCAGCCTCCGCCAACTGCCAGCCAATCCGGTACACGGGGTTGAGCGAGGTCATCGGATCTTGGAAGATCATGGCGATCTCCTTGCCCCGGAGGTTCTGCATGTCAGACGTCGACGCCTCGAGCAAGTCGACCCCGTCGAAGATCACGCGACCGGAGGTACTCGACTGCCGCATCGAAAGCAGCCGCATGATCGACAACATCGACACCGACTTGCCGCACCCAGACTCCCCCACGATGCCCAATACCCGACCATGATCAACACTGAACGACACCCCTTCGACCGCCCGCACCAGACCGTCATCGGTGGAGAAGGAAGTATGGAGGTCGTGTACCTCGAGAAGGGCCATGAATGTCCTAGCTGAGCCGAATACGAGGGTCGATGAAGGCGTACGCAACATCAACAACGATGTTGGCGACCACGATGAGTACGGCGGCGAAGAGCACCACGCCGCTAGTGAGAGGAACGTCAAGGCTGCTGGCGGCCGATACCGACAATTGACCCAATCCCTGGAGACCAAAGGTGGCCTCGGTGAGAATGGCTCCTCCCAACAGGAGTCCCAGATCCAAGCCGAAGATTGTCACGACCGGCAGTAGGGCATTGCGCATCGCATGACGAAAGACGGTCCGCCGTTCGCTCGATCCCTTGGCGCGCGCCGTGCGTACATAATCCTCCCCCATGGCATCCATCATCCCACCCCGGACAATCCGCACATACAAGGCCATAAAGGTAAGCGACAGGGTGGTGGCGGGGAGGATCAAATGCGACAGCCAGGGCCAGGGATTACCGAAGGAGAACTTGACGTACCCGCCCTGAGGAAACCAGTGCAACTTGTAGGTGAAGAAATAGAGCGCCAGGAGCCCAAAGTAATAGATCGGCAACGACTGGGCGACGAGTACACCGGTCACGGTGGTGCGATCGAACCACGAGCGGGGACGGATGGCGGAAATGATTCCCACGGGGATGGAAATGGACATCCAAATAACCCCCGCAACCAGGGTCAGCGAAGCGGTCGCCCCAATCCGGTCCCAGATCAACAAATCGACCGACCGCTGTTTGGCATAGGAGCGACCGAGACGCCCCACGAGTTCCCGACACCGGTCCTCGCTGGCATTGGGACACAGTCTCTTCTTCTCGGCATCGGATGGGCCGAGCACAAGGCGGTACATCATGTCGCCGTATTGCTGCATCACCGGCTTGTCGAGACCGAGGTTCTTCTCCACCTGGATGATCTCGGCCGCACTGGGGTTCTTCCCGGCGTAAAGGCGCGCCGGGCTGAGGTCGCTCCGGGCCCGAAGGACCGGACCGAAGAGAACGAACACCGACAGAGATACCCCCAGGATTACCAGCGCACCCCACAACAGTCGGCGAATCGTGTAGCGAAGCATCAGCGGGTCAGGAGGGGACAGTGGCAGCGGGTCTGAACCAGCGGTTTACACCCCCCCGTGATCACTCAAAGTGTTCCTTGTCAGGAGTCTTTGATGAAATACGTGCCGTAGTAAAAACCTTTATTAGGGCCGTAGATGTAGTTGCCAACTCGATCCGACACGAACGATACGACGCGCCGGTTGGACATTGGGAACCACGGAGTGTCGTCCTGCATCGTACTGGTGGATAGATCCGAGAAGGCGGCGGTTCGTTCGTCGCCCACCGGCATCAATGCAATCTCTTCGACCCGAGCATCGAACTTTTCGCTGCAGAACCGGCCATAGTTGGAACCCGAGGGCTCGCCATCCGGGCATGTCAGTAGCGGCCGGAAGAAGGTGATCGCATCAGCGAAATCCTGCCCCCAGCTGGCGAACGCCATCTCGAAAGGGGACGCGGGGTCGGCGATGTAGCCGTAATAAACGTCCGCCGACAGGGGTATGAGAGCTACGTCGAAGCCGATGGCATCCAGGTTTTCTTTGATGGCCGCCGCCTGCTCCGGAACGGGATCAGTGGTGCCATGGACCAAGGAAACCTTGATGGGAGTCGGTAGTCCGGATTCCTTCACGAGAGCTTTGGCCTTTTTCACGTCTAGGGCGAACACCTCGCCGGTCTCGGCAAAGGGGCCAACCATCAGATTCTTCGAGAGAATCTCCGACCACGCGCTCCTCACCAACTCCCCGCCAGCAATTTTTACAGCGAGTTCTCGGTCGATGCCCCAGTTCACCGCCTGACGCAACTTGACGTTGTCGAACGGTGCCTTGTCGGTACGGAACACGCCGTAACCCACTGCGGCATCGGGAGTGGAAAAGAAGCGGCCCTTGTACGCCGGATCATTGGCTACGGCGGGCACATCGGAACCGCTGGGCACCGCCAAATCAAAACTGATATCCAACTCATTGGCCTTGATCTGTGCGAGTTGAATGTCCGCCGGTACGCCGATGACGATCTCGGCACCATCGATGTTGTTGTGGTTGTCCCCTTCAGGAACACCGGCCGCCACGTTGTCGTCCCAGGTGGGCTCACGCACCACGGTGACGGACTTGTCGCCGGTGTAGTTGGAGATCTTGTACGGGCCCACGTAGGCCGGAGGTACGTCGAGTAACTCACGGGGGGTGCTGGCGGGACGGATGAAGGACCATGCCATGGCCAGCAATCGCAGGAAGGAACCGTCAGGCTTTTCCAGCCGGAACTCGGTGGTCAGTTCGCTCGTCGCGGTGACCCCCGCCAGAGACACCTTCGATGCCGGGTCGTCGGTGAGGGCCGTGGTGAATTCGTCGTACCCCTTGATCACCTCGTAGTAGCCCGAAGAAGGAGGCCCGCCGGAGGCACACTGAATGTTGGGATCGAGCATGTACTCGAAGGTGGCCTTCACATCCTTTGCCGTCACCGGCTGACCATCGGGAAAGGTAAGGCCCTTCCGAAGAGTTACCGAATAGGTAAGGCCATCTTCGCTCACCGTGGGCATCTCGGCCGCTAGGTCGGGGTAGACCTCGTCAGTCGCCGGAGACTCAATGGTTTCCGGAGAGCCATAGAGGCCGCGGGCCATGAAGAAGAAGAGCGAAAATGACGCGCTGTAATAGGACAACCCGCTCCAGCAGTCGATGTTCTCCTCCATCGCCATCTTGAGGACGCCCCCCTTGGTGGGGGTGGTCAGCGGCGGGAACGTGTCCGCAATCCCGGAGCCCTCCGTGGTGCTCGAGGCCTCATCGCTGCCATTGCCGCCACACGCGGTAGCCACAAGAGAAAAGGCGAGCAGGACACCTAATAGCGGGAACCAGGATCTACGCACGGATACTCCTCAGAAGACGGAATGCTCGCTTAGCAACACGTTGCCCACGGCCAATGCTGACCGGCGGCGAGAACATTTTTCACATTAGCCAAGATAGGAGTCTACGAGAAGCCCTCACCGCTACGAGCGATACCCAACGATGCGGGCGAAATCGTCGGCGTCGAGACTCGCCCCACCCACTAGGGCCCCATCGATGTCCGGCTGGGCCATCAATTCGGTGGCGTTGGTGGGCTTCACCGACCCGCCGTACTGAATACGCACCGCGGCTGCGGCGTCGGCGCCGAAGCGGGCCGCCACCACCGTGCGCACCAGGCCGCAGACCCCCTGGGCATCTGCGCTGCTAGCGGTTCGGCCCGTGCCGATGGCCCAGATCGGCTCGTAGGCAATCACCAGACCGGCCACTTGATCCGCCGCCAGGCCGGCCAACCCTGCTTCGACCTGACCGGTGACCTTGGCCTCGGTGGCGGTTGCCTCGCGCTCTTCCAGCGTCTCTCCGCAACACAGGATTGGGGTCATCCCGTGCCGCAAGATGGCGTGCACCTTGGCGTTCACCATTTCGTCGGTTTCGGCGAACACTTCCCGACGCTCGGAGTGCCCCGCGATCACGTAGGACACCTCGAGTTTGGCGAGGAACGCCGGCGACACCTCCCCCGTGAACGCCCCGGTGTCGTCGTAATGGCAGTGCTGGGCACCCAGGGCGATCGGGATCGGCTCCTTCTCACTGATGAAGTACGTCTGTACCGTCCGGAGATCCGTAAACGGTGGATGAACCGACACGTCAACTGCGGCGAAGTCGTCGGGGGTGAGGAGGTAACTCAGTTTCTGAACAAGCTGCAACGCCTCGAAGTGGTTGTGATGCATCTTCCAGTTGCCACTGATCAGCGGCTTGCGGGCCTCGGTCATGCGGTTTCCTTCCTCGACTGGCGGAGGGCACGGAGCCCGGGGAGGTCCCCCTGTTCAAGCAATTCCAAGGACGCCCCGCCACCGGTGCTGATGTGATCGATTCGCTCGGCCAGGCCGAAGTGAGCAACGGCCGCGGCGGAGTCTCCTCCACCCACCACGGTGAAGGCCGACGACTCGGCCACCGCCTCGGCGAGCGTGCGGGTGCCGGCTTCGAAACGACGGTCCTCAAACACGCCCATCGGCCCATTCCAAAAGACCGTTCGGGCCTCAAGTACGGCGTCGCAAAACTCGGCTGACGTGCCTGGACCGATGTCGAGGCCCATCCACCCCTCCGGGAGCGAGCAACCCAAGTGACGCACCACCCCGCCGGCGTCGGGATGGCCGATCTTGCCTCCGGGCCCGAGGGCGGTGACATCACTGGGCAGGCGCACCGCCGCACCGCCCTCGAGCAGTCCCCGGCACCGCTCCACCATGTCGTCTTCCCACAACGACTCCCCCACTTCATGCCCCATGGCCTTGAAGAACGTGAAACACATCGCCCCCCCGATGAGTACCTCGTCGGCCACCTCCAGCAGCGACTCGATCACCGTGAGCTTGTCGCTCACCTTGGAACCACCGAGCACCGCCACGAAGGGTCGATTCGGGTGCTCCCGGAGACCACTGAGTACCGCAACCTCCCGTTCGAGGAGCCGACCGGCGGCGCTCGGCAGGTGCTGCGGGGGCCCCACGATCGATGCGTGGGAGCGGTGCGAGGCGCCGAACGCATCATTTACGTAGGCATCGAATCCACTGATCAACTCCGCCACGAAAGCCGGATCGTTGGCGGTCTCGCCCGGGCTGAAGCGGAGGTTTTCGAGCAAGCCAACCCCGGGGGCCAACTCCGCCAGACGGGCCCGGATCGGCGCCACGTCGTAGCGAGGATCAGGCGCACCCTTCGGGCGGCCGAAATGGGTGCACGCCACCACGCTGGCCCCGTGATCCTGAAGCCACCCAATGGTGGGCAACGCCGCTCGAATGCGCAGGTCGTCGGTGATCCGGCCGTCCTCGACCGGCACGTTGAAATCGGCCCGCAAGAGGACACGCTGGCCCTCCAGTGGCAGCAGGTCCTCCAGCGAGGGGACCCCCGTATTGGTCATGGTCAGCCCTTGAGCTTGGCGCCGGTGACCTCGATGAGGTCCACCAATCGGTTGGAATAGCCCCACTCGTTGTCGTACCAGCCCATCACCTTCACCAGATTCCCATTCACCATGGTGATAGGCGCATCGAAGGTACACGAGGCCGACGAACCCACTATGTCGGAACTCACGATGGGCTCCTCGTTGTAGACGAGCACCTTGGACAGCGGACCACTGCTCGCCGCCGCCCGGAATGCCCCATTGACCTCTTCTACCGTCACATCCCGGTTCAGTACCCCCGTGAAGTCGGTGATGGACCCATCCGGAACCGGCACCCGCAGCGACGTACCGTCGAGTTTGCCGGCCATCGACTGCAAGACGAGGCTGGTGGCCCGAGCCGCACCGGTGGAGGAAGGGATGATGTTGATCGCCGCCGCACGCGCCTCGCGGAAGTCCTTCGCCGGTCCGTCCACCACAGACTGCGTGCCGGTGTAGGCGTGGATCGTGGTCATCAGGCCCCGCTCGATACCGAAAGCATCATCAAGCACCTTCACCATCGGTACGAAACAGTTGGTGGTGCAGCTGGCGTTGGACACCACCTTGTGCACGGCAGGATCGAACGTGTCGTCGTTTACCCCCACGACGAAGGTGGCATCGGCACCGGCGGATGGCGCCGACACGATGACAAAGGGGGCACCGGCCTCGAGATGCATCGACGCCTGCTCCTTGCTGGAGAAGATGCCGGTGGATTCGATCACCATGTCCACGCCGAGATCACCCCACGGAAGGGCCTTCGGATCGCGCTCGGCGAGGATCTGCACCTCGTCGCCGTTGACCACGATTCCGGCCTCCGACGTAGCGATCTCGGCATCCCAGCGGCCGAGGATCGAGTCGTATCTCATGAGATGCGCCATCAGATCCTTGGAGCCGAGATCGTTGGCGGCCACAAAGTCGATGTCGGCTCCGCGCTGCTTGGCGGCTCGGAAAAAGTTGCGGCCAATGCGGCCAAATCCGTTGATACCGACGCGGATTGTCATCGAGTGTTACTCCCAGGGGTCAGGGGTCAGGGGTCGAAGAACGGCCAATGCGATCTGATCAGCCGCCGAGACCCCAGTATGGCCGACGCCGACTACTTGGCGGCATCCCGGTGCACCACGGTGGGAGCGAACCCGTGGTCCCGCAGCAGGCGGGCCACCTCCTCGGCGATGACCACCGACCGATGACGGCCGCCGGTGCAGCCCAGCGCAATGGTGAGGTACGCCTTGCCTTCTGCCACATAGGCGGGAAGGAGCATTTCCATCAACCCATCGAGGTGGCCCAGGAAATCCTGGGCAGCCTCCTGGCCCACCACGAAGGTCCGCACCGGGTCGTCCAGGCCGGTGAGGGGGCGCAGGTCCTCGACCCAGTGCGGGTTGGGGAGGAACCGGCAATCGAGGACGAGATCTACATCCAGCGGGAGCCCGTGCTTGTACCCGAAGGAAATAACCCGCGTCTGCATCCCGGTGTCAGTGTGGGTGTCGCCGAAGAGATCCACCATCCGGTCGTGGAGATCGTGCACGGTGAGCTCGGAAGTATCCACCACCACGTCGGCCTCGGCCTTCACCGGTTCGAGCAACGCCCGCTCGGCTTCGATGGCATCGCCCACCCCATCGCCGGGACCAAGCAGCGGGTGGCGCCGGCGGGTGCTCTCATAGCGCCGAACCAGCACTTCGGTCGCAGCATCGAGGTACAGCACCCGTACCCGTGCCCGCGATGCCCGAAGGGCACCAAGAGCGGCGAGTAGATCGGCGTCGTAAGCGCCGACGCCCACCACCAACGCCACCCGGGGAGTGCTGGAGGTGGGAGCCTGCACCAGTTCCATCACTTTCGGAATGAGCTCGGCGGGGAGGTTGTCGATGACGAACCAGCCCAGGTCCTCTAGTTCGTCGGCCGCCAGGGACCGTCCGGCCCCTGATAACCCCGTGATCACGACGAACTCGCTCATACCCTCTCCAGGCTACGTCTCACCCCTTGCGATACCGAAGGATGCACCACACCGCCCGTACACCGTCACGCCACCCGATCTTCTTGCCTTCCGCGTAGGTCCGACCGCTGTAGGAAATACCTACCTCGTACACGCGTAGCCCGCGACGGGCGATCTTGGCGGTGATTTCAGGCTCGAAGCCAAAGCGATCCTCTTCGATCGGAACAGCCTGGATCACCTCGGTACGAAAGGCCTTGTAACAGGTCTCCATGTCGGTGAGGTTCAGATCGGTGAAAACATTGGAGAGCAGCGTGAGGAACCGATTGCCCATGGCGTGCCAGAAGAAGAGCACCCGATGGGCATCGGCCCCCATGAACCGGCTCCCATAGACCACATCGGCTCGCCCATCGAGCAGTGGTCCCAACAGGCGGCCATACTCGCTCGGGTCGTATTCAAGATCGGCGTCCTGCACCACGACGTACGCCAGCGAGACCTCGCTGAAACCCCGCCGCAAGGCCGCCCCTTTGCCCTGATTCGCTGGCTGCAGACAAACCCGCACCCGCGGATCATCAACCGTCGCCAGCAACCCAGGCGTGTTGTCGGTGGACCCGTCGTCCACGATCACCAACTCACCAACGTACGGCGACGCCAACACCCGCTTCACGATTTCCAAGACGGTGGCCTCTTCGTTGAAACACGGCATCACCACCGCCAGGCAGGGTTCCACCGTTATGCCCACGCCGCCCCCGCCGCCATTCCCATCTCATTCATACTACCCCTCGCCCACACCAAGGGCCTGGGCCTATTGCTTCACACTGGCCAAGAACAGCAGCCGCGGAATAGTAGCGGCGGCTTCGTACTCCGCCGCCCGGGCCAGGAAGCCCGCTGGCGGGGCGGGCTCCTCCATCCGGACGAGGCGCAATCCGTTTTCCGATAGCGAGTTCACATAACGAGATAGCGGGCGATGAATGAAGGGGATAAACACGCCCTTCTCCACCTCTTCGATTGTCTCGTCTTCGATCAGGTACGGGCCGATCCGCCAGTACTGCTCGGGCGGGTCGAGCACCTGGTCGTCGATCCACCCGCTATGGGGCGTTTGCAACAACGGATGGTTGAGAAAGAAGAGGAATCGCCCCCCTGGCTCGAGCACTCGGGCTACCTCGGCGATCGCCTCGTCCACCTCGCGGATGTGCTCAAACACCAGACAAGCCACCACCGCGTCGAAGGCATCGTGGCGAAAGGGCAACCGCCCCGCCCCGGCGCGGGCGTAGGTCGGCCCCCCACCCCGGGCGGCAGCCTCCCCCACCTGCGCCCAAGTGGGGTCTACCCCCACGGCTCGGGAGGCGCCACCGGCCAGAGCCAGGCGAGCCACCTGGCCCTCGCCACAACCAACGTCGAGGACCCGACTCGAACCGAGGAGGTGCTTCGCGGCCAGCGGGAGGATCTGCTCCTCGTACTCCGGATCGGCCCCCTCCGTGAAACCGGCCTGCCACCAGCGGGCGTGGTCCTCCCACAACTCCGCATCCTTCTGCGCCTCTTCGCCCATGGTCACAGCCTGCCAGACACCCACGGAGCGACATGCCTCGGATCGGACTGCCTCCATGGGATACTTCAGCAATGTTGAGTGCCGCTGAACGATCAACGTCCCGTCGATCAGAACTGCTCCTCGCCCTGGGTGTCTTGCTCATCAGTAGTTTTGTGACCCACGACTGGACCGCTCAGCCGGCATCTCGTTACGCACTCACCGTGGCCATCGTGGACGATCACAGCTTGCAACTTGACCCCTACGAGGACTTCCTCGGTATCGACCAAGCCCAATTCGACGGACACATCTACAGCGATAAGGCCCCGTATCAACCAGCGTTGGCGGCACCGTTCTATTATCTGTACCGGCTGGCGGGGGGCGACCCGTACCCTGCGCGGTTTTCGTCGGGCGACTTTGGCGCCGCCACGAACTACGGCCTGTGGTGGGTAACGCTGTGGTCGGCGGCCATCCCCGCCGCAGCACTCGCCGTGGTGATTCGACGGATGGTGGCCCGCACACATTCGGAGGTAGCCACTCGGGTGACGGTGGCCATCATGCTGGCGACCACGATCTTGCCCTTCGCCAGCCAGCTCTTTGCGCACGTTCTCGCCGCCTTGTGCGTCGCGACGGCGTGGCATTTGTTACGACGTCGCGACTACCCCTCCACCGCCGCCGTTTTCGCCGCTGGCGTGATTGCCGGTGTGGGTATCGGAACGGAATACCTCGTGGCAGCCATCGCGGCGATCATGCTCATACACGTCGCCACGCTGCGCAGTTGGTCTCGGGTGGTGGCCCTGTCGGCCGGCACTGTCATCGCTACCCTTCCCCTGCTGGCCTACAACTGGCTCGTGTTCGGCGACCCCTTCGAGTTGGCTTACCAGGGTCACCTGAAGAACTTCCAGGGCGAGGGCGCCCTGGGCGTCTACAACCTGGAGACTCCCGGCTGGGGCGAGTTCAGCCGAACACTCGCTGGCCCCAAAGGACTCTTTATTCTCACCCCGGTCGTGCTGATGGCGGTTGCCGGCGCAATCTTAGCGATCACAAATCGAAGCCGCACAAGGCGCGACGCCTGGGTCGCCATCACGTCACTCGGCATCATGCTGGCCGCCTCCACGGGCATCGACGGCTACGGCGGCGGATCCCCCGGGCCCCGCTACATGATTCCGGCGCTGCCCCTCCTCGCCGTCCCTCTCGCCAGCGCGTGGCGGCGAATCCCAATCCTGTGTGGCGCGACCACCGTGATGGGGGCGGCCGTGATGCTCCTCGCCACCATCACGAACCCAGTGACGGAGCAGGGGTTGCGCTACTGGCTCGACTTCCTGTGGTCGGGCCACCTGGCTCGCAACGTGCTCACCGGGAGGGATCAGCCCTGGGTTCTCCTCGTGACAACGGCGGCGGGCGTCGCGTTGATCGTGACCCTCGTCGTCCAGGAGCGAGGCACATCCCCTCCTGCTGGTAGCAACTAGTACGACAACAAATCTCACCGCTCGGAGCGGTGGATTTTGTCGTGCACGGCCTGGGCCACTGCGTCGGGCAGCCAAGGCAGCGCCCGCAACTCAGCCAAGGTGGCCTGTTGGACGGCGGCGACACCGCCGAATTCCTTGGTCAAGCGGGCGCGGCGCACGTCACCAAGGCCCGCCACGCCATCAAGAACGCTGGTGGTCATGCGCTTCTGGCGCAACTGTCGATGATACGTGACGGCGAAACGGTGGGCTTCGTCGCGGATGCGCTGGAGCAGGTACAGCGCCTCAGACGACCGGGGCAGCCGTACTGGGTTGGCCTGACCGGGCCGGTACACCTCTTCGAACCGTTTAGCGAGCGACGCCACGGGGATCTCCTCGGACAACCCCAGTTCCTCGAGTACCCGCATGGCGGCGCCGAGTTGAGGTTTGCCGCCATCGACCAGCAGCAGCCGAGGCGGGTAGGAGAACTTGCCAGGCCCCTCGCTCGATGGGCGTCGCCGCTCGGCCAGGTAGGCGCTGAAACGGCGGGTGAGTACCTGCTCCATGGCGGCGATGTCGTCGTTGCCTTGATCGCCCTTGATTCGGAAGCGGCGATACTCGGACTTCTTGGGGAGCCCGTCCTCCATCACCACCATGGATCCCACGTAGTCGGTACCAGAGATGTGGCTCATGTCGTAACACTCGATCCTCAGCGGTGCGTCGGGAAGGCCCAGGTGGTCCTGTAGCTCGTTGAGCGCCTTCGCCCGACTATTGTGATCGGCAGCACGGCGCAGACGATGACGGGCGAACTCCTCGCGAGCGTTGCGCGTCACCGTTTCCTGAAGTTTGCGCTTCTCACCCCGCTGCGGAACGCGCAGTGTTACTTTCGAGCCGCGCCGGGAACTTAGCCACTCCTCGTACAGCGCCGGGTCCTCAAGGTCCACCGGAACCAACACGGCCTTGGGAATCCCCTGAGGCGGATCGTCGTATAACTGCATCACAATGTTGGCCATCAGTTCGCCCGGTGAAAGTTCCTCCACCTTGTCGATGATCCAACCTTTCCGACCCACGACCCGACCGTTGCGCACGAAAAAGGCCTGCACCGCGGCCTCCAGCTCGTCCTCGGCCACCGCTAGTACGTCAAAGTCCTCGGAGCGCTCGCCCACCATCTGCTGCTTCTCGATGGCCTTGTGCACACTGTCGAGCCGATCTCGCAAACGAGCCGCCTGCTCAAACTCCAGCCCAGCGGCGGCTTGCCTCATGCGCCCTTCGAGTTGTGCCACGACCTCATCGGTATCGCCATCGAGAAACCGCAGGAGAGCGTCCACGTGGCGGGCGTAGTCCTCCTTGCTCACCTCGCCTACACACGGTCCGGAACACTTCTCGATGTGGAAGAGCAAGCACGGTCGACCGAGCTGATGATGCTGCCGGAACTTGGCATCGGAGCAGGTGCGCAGGGGGAAGGTATGCAGCAACAGGTCCAGCGTGTCACGGATCGCGTAGGTGTGACCGTAGGGACCGAAGTACCGCACCCCGGGGCGCTTCTTCCCTCGCATCACCATCGGACGGGGCCACTCATCATCGAGCGTGACCGCCAGGAACGGGTAACTCTTGTCGTCTCGTAGGCGCACGTTGAATCGGGGCTGATGCGACTTGATGAGGGTCTGTTCCAGCAACAGCGCTTCGAGGTCGTTGCGCACCTGGATCCACTCGACGCTGTGAGCGGCGGCCATCAGCGACGCTGTTCGCGGCGGAAGATTGGATGGCTTTACGAAGTAATTGTTCAGGCGCTGGCGCAGTGAACGCGCCTTGCCCACATAAATGACGCGACCATCCTGATCCTTGAACTGATAGGACCCGGGAGCATCAGGGATCGTTCCGGTGGCCGGTCGCTGCACCATCAAGCCCCAGGATACGCAGGTACCGATCCACTTCTGGTCCAACCGGAAGCCCCCACCCCCGTTCCCTTCAGGCCATCCAGTGGCCCCTGCCCCACAACGAGGTCACCAGCACCAGGGCCACCCCACTCACCACCAGCACCGCTCGGGCCGACAATGCTCGCTCCGACGCCAATCGCTCCCCCACTAGGCCGAATACCGGAAAGATCATGAGGGCAAAGCGGCCGTGACTGGCAAAGCTGCCACTCCCCAACAGCGGAAGGGCCACCACCACCAGGGCGTAGGTGCCGTAGCCGGCGCCGAACCGCCGCCATACTGCGGGCAGGGCCAGGGCGAACGCAATCATGACCACGCCCTGCGCCACCAGTCGGGCGACAAAACCCCTGTCCGGGTTGTTCTGAAGCTGGTCCAGCAGGTTCAGCTTCAACAACGAGTTAAGCCCGATACCGCCGTTCCACCCCCGCTGCGCCGTACTAAAAGCGAGCGGATCCCCGTAACGAATCCAGCAGTACAACATCCACCCACCGAGTCCCGAGATCCCAACAAGCAACCCGGTATCACGGCGCCGGAACTTCGATAGGTCGAGGCAGGGCCGCCATCCAACGAAAGTCAACGCACCGCGGCGCTCGGCCACTCGCAGCGCCACACCGAGCACCACTCCGATACCGACCAGACGCGTCAGCGAGGCGGCCGCCGCCAGCAGTCCAGCCGCCACCGGTCGATCCCGCTCGGCACAAAGGAAGGCGGCCACCGCCAGCAACAAGAAAAGCGCCTCGCCGTAGGCGGCGGCCACCAGGAAATACGCCCAGGGAAAGGCGGCCACCGTCAGGCTCGCCCATCGTGCCGACGGGAGCGACATCTTCGTGGTGAACCATCCGTGAAGCGCGATGGTGGCACCAAACCCCGCTGCTAAGGTCGTCATCAGAAGACCAAGCCCTGTTCCCATGCCAAGGCGGGCTATCCCGCCGGCGAGCAGCGGGTAACCCGGCAAAAACGCCACTAACGTCTCGCCCCCTCTTGCAAACACCAGTCGATCCTCGGCGGGGTACCCATCTTCGGCGATGCGAGCGTAAAAACCTCCGTCCCAGTAGGCCCAAGGGCGGAGCACACCCTCACCGTATTGGAAGCTGATCGGACGATGCTGTGGCGCGAACTCCTGGGCGGGAGGCAGATGGACCGAGGATTGCCAAACCACCACGGTGAGCACCACCACCACCAGTCCGTGGAGGAGCGCCGCCCACCGCCAGTCCGTGAATATCTTGCGATCGGTCTCCGGGACGGTTGACGCCTCGCTAGTCCCGGGCACGCTCAGGGTGCCTTGCTTGGCTTGAAACCAACACGCTGCCCCGGCCAGTTACCCATGGCCCAGAAGTAAGGCGTTGCGGCAACCAGCGGGAGATTTCCATGTCGCCAACGATAATGCTCACACCGCGCGCCCCGAAATCCCCTCGCGATAGTGCCCCTGACCCGGTAGTCACCGTCCGGCCGGTAAAACGCCGCCACATCACCACTGCGAGCCGATACCATGCAAATGTCGTTGGCCCGGTCTCCGGCGACAGATCCGTTCCAGGGACGACATCCCCGCAGGAGAGGCGACCGGGCTGTCCCCGCCGGCGTGAACCTGGAACTCCCAACCGTGGAGGGCCCCGAACATGCTCCGACTTCAATCGCCACTAGAGGATCGCTACACCACCGCCACGATGGGCGACCTCAATACCCGCATCGCGGCGGCCAAGGCCACCCTCGGAGATCGTCTCTTCATCCTCGGCCACCATTACCAACGGGACGAAGTGATGCGCTGGGTCGATGCCCGAGGCGATAGCTACCGGCTCTCGGTCCTTGCCCAACAAAACGACCAGGCCGAATTCGTTGTGTTCTGTGGCGTGCACTTCATGGCGGAGTCGGCCGATGTGCTCACCGGAGATCACCAGCACGTCATCCTCCCGGACCTCAACGCCGGGTGCTCCATGGCCGACATGGCCGACCTTGACGAAGTGGAAGAGGCCTGGGAGGCACTGGCCGCGGTGACCGATATCGAGCGGGTGATCCCGGTCACCTACATGAACTCCTCGGCTGCCCTCAAGGCCTTCGTGGGCCGTCATTCAGGAGCAGTTTGCACGTCCACCAACGCCCGAGCAGTGCTCGAATGGGCCCTCGGGCAGGGTCCCCGAGCGGGCACGGCGGCGGCCGGGGCCACCGGAGGGGGCAACCAGGTGCTCTTCTTCCCCGATCAGCACCTCGGCCGCAACACTGGGATGGCGATGGGCTACGACCTCGATGACATGCGCATCTGGAACCCGCGCCTTGAGCGCGGTGGACTGACCGCCACAGAGTGCCACGAGGCCACCATTCTGCTGTGGAAAGGGCACTGCTCGGTTCACCAACGGTTCCTCCCCGAGCACATCGAGAGCTTTCGAGCCGCCAACCCCAACGGCATTGTGGTCACCCACCCGGAGTGCCGGTACGAGACATGCGAGCAAGCGGACTACGTCGGCTCTACCGACTTCATTATTCGCACGGTGCAGAATGCCCCTCCCGGTGCTGTGATTGCGGTAGGCACCGAGATACATCTGGTCAATCGGCTCAACCATGAGACACCGGACAAAACCGTTGTTTCTCTGGACCCGCTCGTATGCCCCTGCTCCACGATGTTCCGAATCGATGCCGCCCACCTTTGTTGGGTGCTGGAGAACCTCGTCGAGGGCAACCTGGTGAACAAAATCAGCGTGGACCCTGACACCGCCACCTGGGCCGGCGTTGCTCTCCAACGAATGCTCGAGATCGTCTAGGGGTCGAACTGGGCGGCCGTCCACCATGAGGACGATCCCCCGATACATCACCGGCCGAGCAGAGCGCCTCATCTGAGCTCGCCCCGTACCCGCCTGTCGTTCAGGTACCCCCCGGCAATAAAGGCTTGAGAAACCGCCCTGTCCAACTCGCCTCCACCTCAGCCACCTGCTCAGGGGTACCTTCACACACCAGTGCGCCCCCACCGTCCCCACCCTCAGGGCCAAGGTCGATGAGCCAGTCCGCCGTTTTGATCACATCGAGGTTGTGCTCAATCACCAGCACGGTATTGCCCTGATCCACCAACCGGCTCAGCACCGTGAGGAGTTTGCGAATGTCCTCGAAGTGCAGGCCGGTGGTGGGCTCGTCGAGGATGTAGATCGTGCGGCCGGTAGATCGCTTAGCCAGTTCGCTGGCCAGTTTCACCCGCTGGGCCTCTCCACCGGACAGGGTGGTGGCCGGCTGACCCAAGCGCACATAGCCCAGGCCCACGTCCACGAGCGTCTGCATATGACGGGCGATCGCCGGCTGGTTCCCGAAGAAATCGAGCGCTTCCTCACAGGACAAGGCCAGCACGTCAGCGACGTTGCGCTCCTTGAAGGTGATGTCCAACGTGTCGCGGTTGTATCGCTGGCCCTTACACACCTCGCAGGGCACGTACACGTCGGGGAGGAAGTGCATTTCGATCTTGATGGTGCCGTCACCGGAGCAGGCATCGCAGCGGCCGCCACTCACGTTGAAACTGAATCGACCGGGCAGGTAGCCACGCACCTTGGCTTCCTGCGTGGCGGCGAACAGTTTGCGCACGTGGTCCCACACGCCGGTGTAAGTGGCAGGGTTGGATCGAGGGGTGCGCCCGATCGGGCTCTGGTCGATGTTGATGACCTTGTCGATGTGCTCGAGGCCGACCACGGTTTTGTGCAGCCCCGGGGGGGTCTTCGACTGGTAGATCCGCTGCATCAGCGCCCGGAACAGAATATCGTTTACCAGGCTCGACTTCCCTGAACCCGATACACCGGTCACCGACACGAAGAGACCGAGCGGAAACTCCACCGTGAGATCCTTGAGGTTGTGCTCCCGGGCCCCTTTCACGATCAGCCGCTCTGGACCGCGCGGGCGACGCATCTCCGGCACGGGGATGGAGCGTTTCCCGGAAAGGTACTGACCCGTCACCGACGCCTTATTCTTCAGCAGCGCCTTCACCGGGCCAGCGTGCACCACCTCGCCTCCGTGCTCTCCGGCCCCAGGACCGATGTCCACGACGTAGTCCGCCACCGAAATCGTGTCCTGATCGTGCTCCACCACAATCACGGTGTTGCCCAAATCCCGAAGGCGAAGCAGCGTCTCGATGAGGCGGTGGTTATCGCGCTGATGCAAGCCGATCGAGGGTTCATCGAGCACATAGAGCACCCCCACCAGCCCGGACCCGATTTGGGAGGCCAGCCGGATGCGCTGGGCCTCACCGCCCGCCAGGGTGGCGGCGGATCGCGAGAGGGAGAGGTAGTCGAGCCCCACATCGAGGAGGAACCCCATGCGTGCGTTCACCTCTTTCACCACTCGCTCGGCGATCATGCGTTCACGCTCAGACAGCGTGAGGCCTTCAAGGGTGCGAGCGGCATCTCGGATCGACATGGCGCAGATGTCGGAAATGGAGTGGCCGTCGATGGTGACCGACAGGGGCAGTGGCGCAAGCCGGGCGCCCGCACAGGTAGGACAGGGCACCTCCCGCATGTAACCCTCGATCTGCTCCCGCTGGTTGTCGCTTTCGGCCTCACGGTGACGCCGCTGCAGATACGGGAGCACGCCTTCGAAGGTGGCCGTGTAGGCGCGAACCCGACCAAAGCGATTCTTGTACCGCACCTCTACCTTGCCTACGCCCTGCCCATGCAGGAAGGACTGCTGGTGCTTCTTGGAGAGCTTCGACCATGGCACATCGGGATCAACGCCAAGTTCCTCGGCCACTGACTCGAGGAGGCGACGGAAGTACTGACTGTGCCCGCTGGCCCACGGGGCGATGGCACCGCCGGTGATACTGAGGTCGATATTCGGGACGATCAATTCGGCATCAACCTCAAACCGGGTGCCGAGGCCATCACAGCTGGCGCAGGCACCGTAGGGCGAGTTGAACGAAAAGTTCCTCGGCGCCAATTCCTCGAAGGAGCCGTGGCCGTTCGGACAGGCCAGGTGCTGAGAGAAGGTGAGAGTGTTGTCCTCCTCGCCCAGGCGGCCTTCACCCTCCTGCTCGACGAGCTGCACTTCGGCCACACCATCAGCGAGGGCGAGTGCCGTCTCCAAGGAGTCGGTGAGTCGTCGCTCCAGACCATCCCGCACGATGAGCCGGTCCACCACTACCTCAATGGTGTGCTGCTCGTAGCGGGCCAAGTCCATCTTTTCGGTGAGCTCATGCACCTCACCGTCGATACGAGCTCGCGCATAGCCCTGCGCGGCGAGGTCGGTGAGCAACGTCTCGTAGGTGCCCTTCCGGCCCCGTACCACCGGTGCCAACACCTGAAAGCGGGTTCCCTCGGGCAACTCGAGGATTCGGTCGACGATCTGCTGGGGACTCTGACGGGTGATCTGGGCGCCGCACTCCGGACAGTGGGGTACCCCGATACGGGCATAGAGCAGGCGAAGGTAGTCGTATACCTCGGTGATCGTGCCCACCGTGGAGCGGGGATTACGGGAGGCGGACTTCTGGTCGATCGAAATGGCCGGCGACAGGCCCTCGATGAAGTCCACGTCGGGCTTGTCCATCTGGCCGAGGAACTGCCGTGCGTACGACGAGAGCGACTCCACGTAGCGACGCTGACCCTCGGCATAGATGGTGTCGAAGGCCAGGGAAGATTTCCCCGAGCCCGACAACCCGGTGAACACGATCAACTTGTTCCGCGGAAGCTCCACGGCGACGTTCTTCAGGTTGTGCTCGCGAGCACCCCGCACTACTAGAGAATCAGACACACCGCTAGGTTAGTGGCGGCACCGAGCCCCCGAACGCCCGTTCGTACTTGTGTACATCCTTCGCATCCGACGGTCCGCGCCCCCGCGCCCTTCCGTAACCCCGTGAGCAGTCGGTGTTCGGCGTCGCGCCAACCCGCGGGGATCCCCGCGGTCGGTGTCCCCGTCGCACTGGCGACCGCGCTCAGCACGCTGTTGCTCCCCTTCGCCGGTCTCCTGTTTGGACACGTGCTCGGGACGGCACGCGCCTTCGGTGGGTGGACGCTGGCCAGTCGGCGACGGTTAGCCGCCGTGTTGCTCATCCGGCTCATCCCACGTCCCGGAGTTCGCGCTTCAGATCCTTGATCTCGTCGCGAAGCCGGGCTGCGTATTCGAACCGCAGCTCCGTAGAGGCGTCGTGCATCTCCTCCTCCAGCGTGAGGATGAGCCGGCGCAGCTCATCACCGGGGAGCCCGGCCAGGTCCCTGCGGACTTTGTCGTGCTGACGACTACGCCGATCGCTACCGGGCACAGGCGCTGTCTCTGCTGGTCGGAGGAGCGACAGGATGTCCGTGACGGCCTTGCGGATCGACTGCGGATCGATCCCATTTTCCTCGTTGTGGCGGAGCTGGAGCTGCCGGCGACGCTGGGTCTCGGAAATCGCGCGACGCATCGAGTCGGTGACCGTATCGGCGTACATGATGACCTGACCATCAACGTGGCGGGCGGCTCGCCCCATCGTTTGGATCAGCGAGGTCTCCGATCGGAGAAAGCCCTCCTTGTCGGCGTCGAGGATCGCCACCAGCGACACCTCCGGCAGGTCGAGGCCTTCGCGTAGCAGGTTGATCCCAACCAACACGTCATATTCCCCCAGCCGCAGATCCCGCAGGATCTCGATGCGCTGAATCGTGTCCACGTTGGAGTGCAGGTACCGCACCCGCAGACCCTGTTCGAGTAAATACTCACTGAGGTCTTCCGCCATCTTCTTGGTAAGGGTGGTGACCAGCACCCGAGCCCCTGCGTCGATGCGGCCTCTGATTTGCCCGATCAAGTCGTCGATTTGGCCCTGGGTAGGCTTCACGATGACTTCGGGGTCTACGAGTCCAGTCGGTCGAACGATCTGCTCCGCAATCTGGGTGGACACCTGCAACTCAAAGGGACCGGGGGTAGCGGACAGGAACACCACCTGATTCACCCGCTCCAACACCTCCTCGAACTGCAGCGGTCGATTATCCGCGGCGCTGGGCAGCCGGAAGCCGTGCTCGATGAGTTGTTGTTTGCGGGCGCGGTCGCCGGCGTACTGGCCACGAAGCTGGGGTAGGGCCTGATGGCTCTCGTCGATTACGAGAAGAAAATCCTTGGGAAAAAAGTCGATAAGGGTGCTCGGAGCCTCACCCGGACCACGACCATCTATCGGCGCCGAGTAGTTCTCGATGCCGTTGCAATAGCCGACCTCCGCCATCATTTCGAGGTCGTACTGCGTTCGCATCCGCAGGCGCTGGGCTTCGAGGAGTTTGCCCTCCTGTTCAAAGTGCGCCAACTGCTGCTGCAACTCCACCTCGATGCGTTCAATGGCAAGACGCATTCGCTCCTCCCCGGATACGTAATGCGTGGCCGGGAAGATCACCAGCTCATCAAGCAGGGCCACCTGCTCCCCCGTGAGCGGGTCCACGACCTGGATTCGCTCGATTTGATCTCCGAAAAGTTCGATCCGTACCGCCGTCTCGTCGTAGGCCGGGTGTACCTCGATGGTGTCGCCCCGCACCCGGAACTTGCCCCGCACCAAGTTCATATCGTTGCGCTCATAGCGCATATCCACGAGCCTCCGCAGCACCCCGCGCTGGTCAATCTCGGTACCCACCTGCAGGTGTAAAAGGTTTTGTAGGTACTCCTCGGGTGATCCGAGGCCGTAGATACACGACACCGATGCCACCACGATCACGTCCCGCCGGGTCAGCAACGCCGCCGTGGCGGCATGGCGAAGCCGATCGATCTCGTCGTTTACCGAAGAGTCTTTCTCGATGTATGTATCCGAGCTCGCGATATAGGCCTCGGGCTGGTAGTAGTCGTAATAGGAGACGAAGTACTCCACGCGATTGTCCGGGAAGAACTCCCGGAACTCATTGGCCAACTGGGCGGCGAGCGACTTATTCGGCGCCAGCACCAAGGTGGGGCGTTGTACCTGCTCAATCGTCCACCCAATGGTGGCGCTCTTGCCGGAACCGGTGATACCTAGCAGCGTCTGGTAGCGGTCACCCCGCCGGATGCTCTCGGCAAGCGCGGCGATGGCGGTGGGCTGGTCACCGGCGGGCTCAAAGTCCGACACCATCCGAAAGGGGGGCACCTGACCGATCCTACCGACGCCGCTGGCCCGGCCACCTCAGCGGGCCGCACCAAAGGTGGGTTGGCACCGCTCCGGGGAAGTGAGATCGACCGGGCGGAAGAACTGCACCTTCTCTTTCCACGCCGCCACGGGCCGCACCAGTTCCGGATCATCTTTGGCGTGGGCCAGCACCACCCGCTCACCAGCCCGCTCATAGGTGACCGCCACGCCGGGACGGCCCACCATAAATGCCCGCAACTGGCCCCACGTGAGGGCGTAATGACTATCGGCGTATCGCTGCAGGTCCCGATCATCGGTGGAGACCACCCGCACAAGGTCTGCTTGCTGATCGGTGAGTGGGAGCGTGCTCCGCACCAGGAAGTGATTCGAATCTCCGTCCACGGTGCGTAGGTTGGCGTACATGTTGAAGCCGTAGCCGGTCTTGATCTCCGCATAGGGAGTAAGTCCATTCAGGGCCACCAGCAACGGAATGATAAGCAGCATCGCGTGGGTCGGGCGCAGGGCATGACTGGCGACGGCCGGGTGGCCGCGGAGGAAGCGGACTACCGCGAAGATGACCACCACGGAGTAGACCTGCCAGGAGAACCACCCGAGGCTATAGCCCTTCGTGGTGTCGACAAATCCGAGGGCGCAGGCCGCCGCCAGCATCACCGGAAGCGTCACCGCCATCAGGTGCACCACGGACGGTCCCTGCGCCGAGCGCAGCGCTACCCAGGCGCGCAAGGCACCCACCCGTTCAGCCACCCATGGTCCCCCCTCCGGCGCAAGGAACAGCACGAAAAGCGCCGCCAAGACGGACGAAAAGTCGAAGAACTGATGGGCGCGGTCAAGAGCCAGTACCCCGTGGAACACCAGTCCCACCACTACCCCCGCGTGTCGGGTGCGACGGCATATCAGAAGAACCGGAATGGAGAGTTCAATGGTGGCCGTGCCGACAATCACCGCCCACTGCAGCCAGCCAGCGCCACCGAACTGCAAGCGGGACAGCCCGAGGGAGGTCGTCGACTCATTGAAATAGAACACGGCACAACTCACCGAGCGATCAAAGAAGGCCGCATTGAGCTTGGCGAAGGCGGCGAAGCCGTAAAAGACCAACAGGCAAAGCCGAGCCATTGGGAGTAACCGACGAGCGAGATCGGGTCGGTTGAAGGGCCGCCGCCGCGCCACTCCCACCGCCAGGGCCAGCACCACGGCTAAGTCGACGAAACCCACCAACAACCAGTGGTTGCCGAGCACGGGCGCCTCGCCCCACACCGTGGCCAGGCCCCCGACGGCCAGCACGCCGAGCGGAACCACCGCCCCTGGACGCCAAAGGACCAGCGCGATACCCACGGTGAGGAGAAGACGCGCGGCCATCGGCGCGCCGGTGGGGTTCCCCAGCAAATGCCAGACGGCGGCCAGCGCCCACATCACGGAGAACAGGGCTAGCGATTCGACCGACTCCGGCCCAGCGCCCAGCCCCTCGTCATGGGGGCCCCGACGCGGTGTCACTCCCGAGCCTTATCTCGCAACGCCAGCAAGACCGGCCACAGTGCATCTAAGGCCGCCCAGAGGTCCTCGGGCGACCCCGAGTTGTCGAGGACATAGTCCGCCCTGGCCAAGCGCTCAGAGCGGCTCACCTGGCGAGCCATGCGGGCCCGGGCGTCGCCCTCGTCCATCCCTCGGCTCTCCACCAATCGCCGCAGGGCAATCTCCGGATCCAAGTCCACCACGACAAGAGCCGCCAAGTCGTCACGGCCCGACTCCACCAGGAGAGGCACGTCGAGGATCACCACATGGTCAGTTGCCGCTTCATGTGCAATGCGGCGGGCGATCTCCTCAACCACCGGCGGATGAACAATCCGGCCGAGATCACTCAACGCCTCAGGATCACCGAATACCACATCAGCTACCGCCTGACGGTTCAGCGTGCCATCGTCCGCTACCACCTCAGCACCAAAGCGCTCCACCATGGCATGGAAGACTGGGTTCCCAGGTACCTGAAGTGAGTGCACAATGGCATCGGCATCAATCACCACTGCGCCCCGGCCAGCGAGCCCGGCCGACACCGTGGACTTTCCCGAGCCGATGCCGCCCGTAAGTCCGATGAGGAGCACTCCAGCAACGTAGCCCGACAGGAGGGCGCGTCCCCGGTTCCGGAGACCGGTCAGCCTAAGATTCGTTGACCGGTTGGGTCTTTCCTACCCAAAGCCACCACCGGCGCCACACCCCAGGAGGTGCGAGAGTCATCGAACTTCTCCCTGATCTTGCCGTTTCCTCCACGAGCCACCGACGGCCAGAGGATGAACCTTCCCCGCCCGCTCACCGCGGCGAAGGGTTTCACCATGCCATCCTGCTGGTCCGCTGGACCACTACCGCCGTAGCGAGCCTCCTGGCGGCTCCCGCCATCATCTCTGGGGGAGACACCGGTCTCGCTCGCATCACACTACTCATCCTGGCCAACACCGCCTTTCGTTCACTGCGACCGCTGACGGTGCAAAGGAGCAACAGAGGCACCCTCATGGCGAGCCTTGAGCTCGTTGGTGTCACCGCTTGCGTCGCGGCCACGGGCTACTGGGATTCACCGCTGACGATCTGTCTGCTCGCAGCAGTTACCGTAACCGCCCTCGCGTGCCCGTTGCGCTTCTCCACCATGCTCACACTGGGCGCGGCCTTGGCCCTAAGCATCGCCTATTGCCAACAACAGCAATTCGTGCCGGAAGCCCTCAAACAGTCCCTGATCTGGTCGTCCGAACTAGCTTTGACCAGCCTCGCGGTGAGTTATGCCCAACGCCTGTACGGATCGGCTTCGAGCATCGTGGAAGGGTCTGCCACTCGCATCGACGCGCTCTCGGAGGCCAACGCCCTCCTAGTGCAACTCCATGAGATCAGCCAGACACTCCCCGCCTCGCTGGACCTCGATGAGACCCTCGACACTGCCATGGAGCAACTCGCGAACCTCTTTAGTGCCGACGCGTTAGCGCTCCTCTTATTCGACCCCACTGATGGGCAATGGAAGACCCTCCGTCGAAGACGCGGTCGTCCCCCCGTCACGCTTGCCCTGGAGGACCTCCCCCCTCCCCTGGCCATGGCACTCAACCACCGGAGCGTGGTGCGAGTGGAGAACCTGTTGGTTGCCCGCGGACCAGGCCTCACCCCGAGTTCCGGGTCCGGCATCTATGCGGTATTGCGCGCCCGGCAGACCAACGTCGGGCTACTGGCGTTGGAACACTCAGACACGAACCATTTTACCGAGCGGGATGCGGCCTTACTGGCGAGCTTTGTGGACAACACGGCCCTCGCTATCGACAACGCTCTCTGGTTTGGGCGCCTCCGCACGGTTGGTGCTGATGAGGAGCGGACCCGCATCGCCCGGGACCTGCACGATCGCATCGGACAGTCTCTGTCCTACCTCGCGTTCGAACTCGACCGCATCATCAAGGAGCAACGAGATGCGTCACCAGAGACCATCACCGCTCTGCAGGATCTACGAGTTGACGTGCGCGGACTAATCGGAGAAGTCCGAGACACTCTTCAAGATCTGCGCACCGACGTCACCGACGCCCAGGGACTGATCGAGACTCTCGAGAACTACCTCGGTCGGGTCGAGACACGCAGTGCATTGAATATACGTTTGGAGATCAGAGAGACCGCTCGACTTCCAATGCCCCAGGAACGAGAGATCTGGCGCATCGCTCAAGAAGCGATCACCAATATCGAGCGTCATGCTCGGGCTACGGACCTGTACCTTCTTTGGGTCTCCGATGGCAAGGTATTTACTTTAGAGGTCCGCGACAACGGCATCGGCTTTGCCACTACCAAATCAACCCGCCTCGACAGTTACGGTCTCGTCGGCATGAGGGAACGGGCCGCCGGCATCGGTGCTCAACTTTTTGTTGACTCCACCCCGACGGGGGGCACGCGGGTACGCTGCAAGTCGGTTGCTCGCTGAGCACCACCGCTAGTTGAGGAGGACCTGCGTGACAACTATCCGGCTGCTACTGGCAGATGACCACCGAATGCTCCGAGAGGGCCTGAATCGGTCGATGACCTCCGAGGGCTTCGATGTCGTTGGCGAGGCAGCTAACGGTGAGATCGCCGTGGAGTTAGCAGCCCAACTGGCGCCCGACATCATCTTGATGGACGTTTCCATGCCCGAGATGGACGGGCTGGAAGCTACCCGGATCATCATGGCAACCGACACCCCCACTCGGATCATCATGCTCACGATGCACGCCGACCATGAGGTACTCGCCAAAGCAATACGGGCCGGTGCCTCAGGCTTTCTCGTCAAAGATTGCTCCACCGAGGAGATAGCCGAAGCAGTGCGCACGGCCGCACGGGGTGAGACGGTGATCTCCCCCGGAGTGGCGGCCAGGATGCTGGAGGAGGTGCGTCGCATTGATGCGCCTGATGTGCCCACCGCAACATCACTACTCACTAAACGCGAGGAAGAAGTCCTCCAGTTGATCGCCGATGGCTGCGCAACCAACGAGGTAGCCGCCAGCCTCTTCATCAGCCCGAAAACCGTAAAGAACCACCTAGCGTCGATCTACGAGAAACTCGATGCCCGGGATCGCACCCAGGCAATCTTGCAGGCCATGCGGATGGGGATCGTCCAATTGCGGTAGTTGCTCTGGGGATTACGTCGCTGACCATGCATTAGGGCCAAATTACCTAGTCAGATCCTGGTTCGAGCCGACGATATCTCCTAGTGCCACAACCCCTGGGTTGCCCAGGGGCCACAACCATCAAGGAGCTCACTCATGATTACCACCTACGAATTCCTCGCCACCTGGATGCGAGCCCGGTTCTCCGACAGCGACCGTGGCGCAGCCATGGTGGAGTACGCCCTGCTCGTCGCCCT
>SHVB01000022.1 GCA_009694375.1 Acidimicrobiia bacterium | reverse complement strand
CCAGCCGCCAGGACACCCGCTGGCAAGAACGCGCACAGCCGGCGCCGAGACCGCCTTGATCGATCAACCCTCATGGCCTATCTCCGGTTCGTACCACCGCTGGTGGCGGAGCTCTAGCACGACCATGGCACAAGGACTACCGGTCCACAAGAGGCACATGCGTTGCGGTTCGAGTGGCCCCTAAACGCGTTCCTGGCGGACCCATCCCGGCCGCAGCTCGGAGCTCAGTCCAGGGCCTTGGCGGTGCGGGTGAGTTCGTCGCAGGCGCTGTTGCCGACAGTGTCATTCCCAGTGCGGATGGCGAACAGGCTCCGGTTCCAGCTGGATGCGTCGGTTCGGCAGATGATCGCGGCGGTCACCTGGGCTTGGCGGACCGAGCACACGCAGTCTCGGTCGAGCGATAGCACGGTCATGCGACCTTCGGACTCGCCGATCGGGTAGCCCACGATGGCAGTGAGTTCAGGGTGGTCTGGATCGGGGGCGTAGCTGTCGTTGGAACACCCTTGCGGCGCGAGGTCCTCGACGATCATGTAGCGGGACGGCATCCACGGGTGAGGCAAGAGTGCTCCGGCAACGGTCACGGCGGCGAGCCCGGAGAGCCATGCCCCGAGTCGTCGGCGTTGGTCAGGGTATGCGGTGCGGTCGGTGAGGAGCCTCAGGCGTTCTCCGCTGAGGTCGCCGGAGACTTGATCCCGTTCGACGCCGACTCACGCTCGGCATCCCAACAAAGAGGCCCTGGTCGATTGACCAGGGCCCTACCTCTGGTGAGTTCGAAAGACGAACATCTGGCGGAGCGGGTGGGATTCGAACCCACGGAGGAGTTGCCCCCTCACATCCTTAGCAGGGATGCGCCTTCAGCCGGACTCGGCCACCGCTCCAGGGTGAGACAGGATGATACCAACGCGGAGCGGGTGGGATTCGAACCCACGGACCCTTGCGGGTCGACGGTTTTCAAGACCGTTGCCTTCGTCCGCTCGGCCACCGCTCCAAACGGCACGTTAGATCACCCACCTACTCGGGCCAGGCAAGGTTGGTCACCATGGACCGGAACGGTCCGGCGAGCACGCCCTCAACGGCTCCGGTCGCCCATCGAGCGCGCACGAGAGGATCGAGGCGAGCCGACGTTGCCACCACATCATCGTCGAGATACACGACCGTGATGAGTCGACCTCGCGGGTTCCACATCGGCACCGCGAACCGCTCGCCCTGATCGGCACCGGTCCCGAGCAAGGTGCTGGCCCGAAAGCCGTACACCCCGGCCACCCCCTCGACCGCCAGCAGCGACGGCCCGTGCTCTTGATGTTGCCACCGCAACCATCCGTCCAGATCGCCACCTTCCACCGGTTCCTCCACGATGAGGTAGACCCCGCGATGGGGGCGAAAGGGCACCGCCTCGGGCGACACGAGCACTCGGGGCGCGGCGGCGGCATGCTGAAAGTGAAAAGCCCCCAACAGAAACGACGTAGCCGGTTCCGGGTAGCGACCGGTTTCGGCGCAGCGGCGTCCCAGTTGGGCAAAGGACCGAAGGGTGGTCTCCACCGGGTCGCCCATGAAGTACCCCACCGCATGTCGAATCGGGGCCAGGTCCTCGCGCTCGGCGGCGCGGCCGGCCACGCACGCATCGTCGGCCCGCCACCGGGTGCCCAGCCGAATGCCGGGGATTGAATACTGCTCGGGCAAATGATCCAGGGCATGCCAGGCCAAATAGGCATCGTCGTCGCCGCTCAGGGCGCCGCCGGTCATCGAAAAGAACCCCACCTTCACCGGATTCACGATGCCAGCGCCTCCAGTTGTTCAAGATAGTGGGCCAGGGAATGGTGCACGATGTGGAGGTCGACCACGGTGGCCCCCGCCGCCGCCCACTGGCGAAGAACGTCGTCTACCACCGCCGGTGCCCCCATTGGATCCACCACTCCGGGGGGCTGGGCTACCACTTCAAAACCGGCGGGGGGCCCGGTGGCATCGAGCCAGGCCGATAGCTGTGGGCACGACACGCCGAACGGGGCCCAACCCTCGGCGTAGTCGAGCGCTCGGCGCAACGAGCGGCGGGTGCGCCCCCCGATCCAGAAAGGAACATGCGGGTTCAGAGCGTGGGGCTCCACCACCAGATCGCTGAAGTCGTAGTGAGTGCCGTGGTACTCCACGTCGCGCTGGCCGATGCAGGCCCGTAACGCCCGCAGGGCATCGTCAGCCCGCTCGCCCCGCTGAGCGAAAGGCTCCTCGAGCAGCGCAAACTCTCGCTCCAACGTGCCCACCCCCAACCCGAGAACGAGACGACCCTTGGCGATGCGGTCGAGCGTGCCGTAACGCTTGGCCAACTCCAGTGGGTGGTGGTAACCCAACACCAGCACGTAGGTGGCCAGCCGGATGCGGGTGGTGTGGCCCGCCAGACACCCCAGCGTGGCTAGAGGATCCCAGTAGACCGCCCCGCGTACGGCGGCGTCGGCCGGGGGCACCGCCACATGTTCGCTGCAGGTGAGGTGGTCGTATCCGAGGCGGTCGGCGGCGGCGGCCACCTGCAGAAGTTCGTCGATCCCGGCGCTTTCCTCCCAGGCTGCATGGGCCCCGGGCATCTGAGTGGCCACCGGCGGAATGATGCCGAGACCCACCCCGTGGCGCATCAGCACTGTGCCCTCCTCCTCAGCCCTGCAACTTGGACCGTTGGTCCTGGATCCAGGCGTCGGCGGAACGCCAGGCCGCCTCGGCTTCGCGCCGCACCGCTGGCCCGTTGACGCCCGCCGCGGGATAGCTGCCGAGGTATTTGATGTCCTCCACCTTCGATCGCACATCGCGCAAGCAGTCGGCCACCAGTTCGTCGCTGAGGTGCCCCTCGAGGTCGATGATGAAGCAGTAGTGGCCGAGGCCTTTTTTGGTGGGACGCGACTCGAGCTTCACGAGGTTGATGGCCCGGGCGGCGAACTCCTGCAGAATGGCCAGCAGGGAGCCGGGCTGATCGGTGCGCTGCAGCACCACGATGGTGGTCTTGTCGTGACCGGTGGCGGGCGGCACGACATTCTTGCCCACGAGGACGAAGCGCGTGGTGTTCTCCGGATGGTCCTCGATGTCCTCGGCCAGCACATCGAGGCCGTAGATTTCGGCGGCGTGGGCGGGCGCGATGGCGGCGCTGTGGCCGTCGGCTTCGACGGCCACGAGACGAGCCGCTTCGGCGTTGGAGTTCGACGCCGCCAATTCCACCGACGGCAGGTGCTGACCGAGCCAGGCTCGGCACTGCCCCATGGCTACGGGGAAGGTGAGCACGCGGGTGAGGTCCGCCAGCCCCACCCCCGGCGGGGCGAGAAGATGCAATTGTATTCCTAGCTCCACCTCGCGCTGGATGAGCAGATCATGCTCGAACGCCAGCGCGTCGATCGTCACGTTCACGGTGCCTTCGATGGAGTTCTCGATACCCACAAAACCGAAGTCGATCTCGCCGGAGTCGGCGGCAGCCAGCACCTCGGCGATGGTGCTCATGGGCACGAGTTCCTGGCTGGCGAGGTCGGTTTGACCTAGCAGTGCCTGCTCGGTGAAGGTGCCCGCCGGGCCAAGAAATCCAATGCGCAGGACCGTGGGTGCGGCATCGTCGGTCACGAGGGGTAATGCTACCGGGGTGGACGAAGCCACGGTTCTGCGATTACTCCAACAGGTGCGGTCCGGAGAAGTTCATCCGGACGACGCGGCGGCCACCCTGCGACGCCTGCCCTATGCCGACTTGGGCTTCGCCCGGGTGGACCACCACCGCACGATCCGCCAGGGTATGCCCGAGGCGGTCTACGGACCGGGCAAATCTCCCGAACACGCGGCGGCCATCGTGGCCGAACTCCTCGACGGCGGCGCCAGCCCGGTGCTGCTCACCCGATCGACCCCCGAGCAGGCCACTGCTGCGCTGGCCCAATCACCTTTCGGTGAACGTCACGGCACCACGGTCGTGTGGCGTCCGGCCGCCCCCCGACCGGAGCGGATCGTGATCGCAGCGGCGGGCACCGCGGATCTCCCGGTGGCCGATGAGTGCGCCACCGTCCTTGAGGCCTTCGGAATCGAACCGGTACGGCTGACCGACGTGGGGGTGGCGGGTGTGCATCGATTACTGAGCGAAGCCGACACGCTGGCCACGGCCAACGCCGTGGTCGTAGTGGCGGGCATGGAGGGTGCGCTCGCCAGTGTGGTGGGCGGCCTCACCCCGGCCCCGGTCATCGCCGTGCCGACCAGCGTCGGCTACGGCGCCAGCCTGGAGGGAGTTACCGCCTTGCTCGCCATGCTGGCATCGTGCGCCGCCGGCCTCACTGTGGTGGGCATCGACAACGGCTACGGCGCCGCCTGTGCCGTGCTCCGGTTGCTCAAATGACCACCACCAATCCTGCCGTCGGGGGACCTGGGGTGACCACCCGCGACCCCGGCAGCGGGCTGGGGTGGTGGTGCGGGTGACTCGCATTGCGTGGTTCCACTGCTTCTCGGGTATCGCCGGCGACATGGCGCTGGGATCACTGATCGACGCCGGTGCCGACGTGGACGAAGTGCGCTCGCTCCTCGGGCGTTTGCCGGTAGGGGGCTGGAATCTTGAGCCGGAGGCTGTGTTGCGCGGTGGAATCGCCGCCACCAAAGCCCATGTCCGGGTGGAGGAGACCACCGTGGTGCGCACGGCATCGCACATCGCCGGGCTCGTGGAGGAGGCCCGCCTCCCGGAGCGAGTGCGGCGGAGAGCGCTGGCGGTATTTGCGGCGTTGGCGGAAGCGGAGGGACGGATTCATCGCCGACCGGCTGACCAGGTGCACTTCCATGAGGTGGGCGGGCTCGACGCCATCGTGGATGTGGTGGGCACCTGTGCGGCGCTCGAGGTGCTCGGCATCGATCGGCTCTACGCGTCGGCGGTGACCACCGGCACCGGCATGGTCCGAGCCGCCCACGGCATCATCCCCAACCCGGCCCCCGCGGTGGTGGAACTGCTCGCCTCGGTGGACGCCCCCACCCAAGGCATCGACCTGGGGATCGAACTCACCACCCCCACCGGAGCGGCCATCATCGTGGCGCTGGCCTCGGGCTTCGGACCGATGCCCCCGATGCTCATTGAGCGCAGCGGGTTCGGCGCAGGAAGCCGCGAAATTGATGGTCGCCCCAACGCCACTCAGGTGGTGATTGGCGAGTCGAGCGAGGCGCTCGACCCCGGCCAACCGGTGATGTTGCTCGAAGCCAACGTGGATGACGCCACCGGCGAGACGTTGGCTCACACCATCTCGGCCCTGCTCACCGCCGGTGCCCACGACGCCTGGATCACCCCCATCGTGATGAAGAAGGGTCGCCCCGCCTACACCGTCTCCGCGCTGGCCGATGTGGCCCTGAGCGCGCAGGTGGCGGGGGTGCTCACCACCGAGACCGGATCGCTAGGCGTGCGGGGGAGCAACCTCGGGCGCTGGCCCACCACCCGCATCAACGACACCGTGGAGGTGGCTGGCTTCCCCGTGCGCGTGAAGGTGAGCCCTGGTCGCATCAAGGTGGAGCACGACGATGCCGCCCGGGTTGCGCAACGGGCCGGCATGCCCTTGCGCGAGGTGCTCTCCCTTGCGCAAGAAGCCGGCCGTCGCCTCTTGCATGTCGTGCCGGACCAAGGCCTCGAACTGGTGCGCCCACCGGACCACGACCACGACCACCCGGCCTGATCCCCACGCCCGCCGCCGACGGTAACTCCCTCGGGAGTGCACCGATGGGCCCGGTGCGCCCGAGGTGTTCGGGTGTCGCTCGGACCCGGGCGACCAGGGGCCTAGCGGGCCGGGCGGGAGCGCAGAGCCCGCCAGAGAGATCGATAACTCGGATAGGTGAGCTCCTCAGTGATGTAGCCGGCCCGCTCGAGCTCGTCGTGGAGCCGGGGCAGGTTGCGCCACGGCACCCCCATGTCCACATGGTGGGCCAGGTGCCACCCGGTGTTGAGCGGCACCATGCAGAATCGAGCCAGCCACGTCTGCCGCACGTGGTGGGTGGTTTGGCGTCGGTCCTTGGAGCGGGTCATGCCGCCGTGTTCGGCGATGGCGCGCAGCCGGTTGATCACACGCCACGACGTGAGCCACGGGCCAAGCCACAACAGCGGATAGAGCCACCACCGACCCAGCAGAATCGCCGCCATGATGAGGGGAATCTGCATCACGACGATGCGCAAGGCGAGCGGACGGGAAGTGCGACTCTTGAGCGCACCGAGGAGGCCCTTGAGATTCTTCCAGCCCGAGTTGCCCCGAACGTCCCGCCAGAGTTTGCGACGAAAACTGGCGGCGGTGATCGGATAGCCGTTGTAGAGGTTGAGGTCGGGCTCGTTGGGGCCGAACTCGTCCTTGTGGTGGGCGAAGTGCCCTCGCCGGTAGGCCTCGAGGGCGACGAAGGACGGGTAGGCCACGACCCAGCGGCCCACGGCGTCGTTCCACCACTTGTTCGTGAACAGGAGCTTGTGGGCGGCCTCGTGACCGAGGATGGCGAAGCGAGCGAACGCCGGTCCCATCAGCAAGAAGGCGGCGGCATAGGCCAGGGGGCGATCGATCCACACGGCCAGGCCAATGGTGCCCACGGCTTGCCCCCACGTGGCGACCACGGTGCCGGCATTGCGGAGATTGTTGATGCGGCGCAGGTCGGCCCGCACTTCGGGCACCGCCATACCGCTCAGGGTGAGGCGCGCGGTGGGCAAGACGGTGGGCAAAACTTCGACGGGCGGGACCATCGTGGACCGGGTATCTCGCACGCTGACCATCCCCGTACCTTACAGTTCCTCTACACATGTCGTCATCTAGTAATAACGGTACGCCCCTCACCGCCCGATCCGTGCTCGCCTCGGTGCTGCTCGGCACCCACCCTCCCTGGCTACCGACCGGGCGACTCGTGCGCACGACGGCGTTGTTCGGCATCTCCGAGGGAACGACCCGCACGGCACTGTCGCGCATGGTGAAAGCGGGCGAAGCCGTGGCGCAGAAGGGTGGCTACCGCCTCCACGGTCCGCTCGTGGCCCGTCAGGTCCGCCAGATCGCCAGCCGCCGGGCCACCACCCGAGCGTGGGACGGCACCTGGGAACTCATCACCATCAACCCGGCCCCGCCTCGCCCCGCCGCCGACCGGGCGGGCTTGCGCCACGCGCTCCGCGCCCACCGACTGGTGGAACTTGGCCACGGCGTATGGGGCCGCCCCGACAACCTCGACCCCCGACGCGCTCCTGATGCCGCCACCATCATCCAGCGGTGGTGCACCCGTTGGGGCGGAGCGCACCCGCTGCCGCCGCCCCGGGCCGAGGCCCTGTTTGCCCTGAAGGCCTGGTCGCGTCAGTCCCGCGCTTTGCGCTCCGACATGGCCCGGGCCCTCCCCCGGCTTGAGGCGGGCCGACCCGGGGCACTCGCGGCGGGCTTCGTTACCTCCGCCGCCGTCCTGCGCCACCTGCAGGCTGATCCGCTCCTGCCCGACCGCCTCCTACCGCGCCACTGGCCCGGCGTTGCGCTGCGCGCCGACTACGACCGCTACGACAAGGCCTACCGCGCGTTGCTACAGAGATGGTTCCGAGCGGCCCGCTGACGCGCTCGCCATGGCCCGCCGCCGCCTCGGCCAAACACCCGGGGCGCAAGGGTCGCACCTAGAGTCAATCGAGCACCTCACCGAGCGTGCGGATGTGGCGGTGATCGGTGGACGCGCACACCCCGAAAGGGTCCATGTGGGCCACCTGCATCCCCACGGCGGCACCGCCGTGCACGTCGTAGAGCACCCCGTCGCCGATGTGGAGGATCCGCCCGGCCGGAAGATCGAGCGCACCGATAGTGGCCTCGAACACCCGGGCATCGGGTTTGGCCACGCCCAAGGTGCCCGAGTCGGTCACCACTTCCACCGACACCCCCGGCCCGTCGCCCACCTGCAGCCACTCGTGACGACGCAGGTGGTCGGCCACCGTGCCATCACTGTTCGAGGTGACCGCCAACCGGAGGCCGGCCGCCGCCAATGCCCGCAGCCCGTCGCGCGACCCCGGCACCGGTTGGCACCACAGCGAGGTGGACAGCACCGCCAGCAGCGCATCGCGGGCCACGAGGCGATCGGCCTGGGCCACGCCCACCGCCGCCACGAATCCGGCGAGGTAGTCGGTGAACACCTCGGGGCCGGAGGCGGCCTCATCCATGGCGGCCATGGCTAGATAGTGGCCCACCCCGAAGCGTTTGATGTCGTAGGCCACCCCGGCGTGGGTGAGGGCGCTCGCCAGACGGCCGTGGTCGGGCACCACCAGCACACCGCCCACATCGAGGCTGACCGCGTCGAAGACTTGAGCCATAAGGTAAAGACACTATGGATACTCGCTTCTACTTCCGCCAACTTCTGGCCGGACGCGACATCGCCGTGGGCGATCCGATCGCCCGGCAGATGGTCAACTTTGTGTATCTACTGGGCGACCGGGAGACCGGCGAAGCGGTGGCGATCGACCCCGCCTACGACATTCCCGGCCTGCTCGAAGTACTCGATGCCGATGGCATGCGCCTCACCGGTGCCCTCGCCACCCACTATCACCCCGACCATGTGGGTGGCTCGATGATGGGACATTCCATCGCCGGGGTGGCCGAACTCCTCGCGCTGTCACCCGTGCCGATTCATGTGCAGGAGGCCGAGGTGCCCTATGTGATGAAGGTCACCAACTGTGCCGAGTCCGACCTGGTGGCCCACACCAGCGGCGAGAGGGTCATGGTCGGCCAGATCCCGATCGAACTGATCCACACCCCCGGCCACACCCCCGGCAGCCAGTGCTTTCTGGTCAACGGCTGTCTCGTGAGTGGCGACACCCTCTTTCTCGAAGGCTGCGGGCGCACCGACCTCCCCGGCGGCGACCCCGCCGCCCTCTACGACAGCCTCACCCACAAACTCGCCAAGGTGCCCGACGATACGGTGCTGTTCCCCGGTCATCTGTACTCGCCGGAGCCCTCGGCCACGATGGCCGAGACGCGCCGCTGGAACTACGTGTTCACGCCCACCTCCGAACAGGAATGGCTGGCGATGTTCGGCCGATGATCCCCGCCAGGAACGGGGCGGCGGTGGCCGCGTACCTGCTGGGGTCAGCCGAGCAGGGAACGGCCCGCTAGACCTAGTTGATGCTGGATCAGCGGGTGGTGCTCAGCCCGATCTCACCTACCCCGGTGCAGCCGATGGATCGCCTCGGGGCGACGCTCGGCCTCGCCGCCGGGCGACTGTGGGTGAAACGGGACGACCTCACCGGGTTGGCGGGCGGGGGCAACAAGGTTCGCAAACTCGAGCACCTGTGCGCCGATGCGTTGGCGCAAGGCTGCGACACGCTCGTCACTGGCGGCGGCCGGCAGTCGAATCACGCCCGGCTCACCGCGGCCGCCGCCGCGGTGCTGGGGCTTCACTGTCGCCTCGTACTCGGGTCCGACCCACCATCCACCGCCACCGGCAACCTGGTGCTCGACCACCTCCTCGGCGCCGAGATCGTCTGGGCCGGTCCCCTCGACTACTACGCCCTCGAAGCCGCCATCGAAACCGAAGCCGCCGCGGTGAGCGCGGCGGGCGGTCGGCCCTACGCCATGCCCCTCGGCGGCGCGTCGACCATCGGCCAGCTTGGCTACGTGGTGGCCGCCCTCGAGTTGCGGGCCCAACTCCCCGACACTTCCCTCATCGTGGTGGCGGACGGCACCGGCGGCACCCACGCCGGGTTGGTGGCGGGCTGGGGCTCGCATGATGCCGTGCTGGGTGTCGATGTAGGTACCCGCCCCGACCTCGACGACACCGTCCCGCGCCACGCCCTCGAAGCCGCCGCGCGGGCCGGCCTCCCCGCCCCCCGCGGCACCTGCCGGATCGACCACACCCGGTACGCCCCCGGCTACGGCGAACCCAACCCGGCGGCGCGCGAAGCGCTCGACCTCGCCGCCCGCCTCGAGGGCCTCGTCCTCGATCCGGTGTACTCCGGCAAGGCCATGGCGGGATTGATCGCCGCCGCCCGCGAGGGTCGTCTGCCCACCGACGGCACCATCACCTTCCTCCACACCGGGGGCATGCCCGCACTCTTCTCGCCGCGCTACGCCGACTGGATCGAGCAGCGCCCCTGAGCGCAGCCACCCGCACTCCTTAGGCGAGGTGTGCGAGCATCGCGTCATGCCCCACCCCGCCGCGGAGGTCGAAGCCACCCTGGCCCACTACGTGGCCGTGCGCGAGGCCATCGAGGCGGGCGAGCAAACGTGGTCTGACCTGGCGCAGTTCTTCAGCGACGACGCCGTGTACATCGACCCGGCGTGGGGCCGCATCCAGGGCATCGACACCATCCGGGCGTTCTTGGTGGAGAGCATGACCGGGCTGGAGGACTGGCGCTTCCCGCTGCTGTTCACCGCCGTGAACGGCGATGATGTGGTCACCGTCTGGCGCCAGATCGTTCCGGGTACCCGCCCCGACGGGCGCCCGTTCGTACAGACCGGCGTCTCGCTGCTTCGCTACGCCGGCCTCGGGAAGTTCTCCTTCGAGGAGGACCTGCTGAACATGACCCATGTCCTTGAAGACCTCGCGGAGAGCCGATGGCGGCCCGGCCCGGGCTTCAGCATCCCCCCGGACCACCCGAACCGCGACGTGTCCCGTCCCGCCTGAGCGGTACGGTCTCCTCAGTGCAACGGTCCACACGACGGCGGCTAGATGTGGTGGTGCTGGCGGGCGCTGCCGGGCTTGGAGCCGTCGCCGTCGCCATCGGCGGGGCGCTCAGTCATCATGAGCGCATCACCCAGATGTGGGTGGCGGCGGAGGTCCACGACGACAACACCAGCAGCATTCGTGAGGTGATCGATTACGACACCGGCATCACCCCGGCGGCCCACGGCATTTTTCGGCGCATCCCTGGTCTCACCGTGGAAACCCCGGTGCGGGTGACCTCACCCAACGCCCCCGCCACCATCGCCGCCAAAACCCCGTACTTTTTCGACGGCGGGGAGGCCGGGGTCGAAGTGAAGATCGGCGATCCCAACACCACCATCTCGGGGAGTTACCGCTACCTCATCAACTACGAATCCGCCGACTTGATGGCGGGCCGGAATCTCCAATGGGATGCCATCGGGACGGGTTGGGAACTCGACATTGATCAGGCCACCGTGCATGTGGTCGCCCCGTGGATCTTTACCAATCCCCTCTGCCAGATCGGGGCCGTCGGGAGCACGGAGGCGTGTGCGATCACCCAACCCGAGCCCGGCCATCTCGTGGCCCAGGTCGGGTCGCTGTCGGCTGGCCAAGGGGTCACGATCCGCGCCAGCCGCGGGGTGTTCCTCGACGAGGCGCCGCCCGGTCCCTCCGAGGCCCCCGCAGTCCCCGCCACCCCCGGTGGGGGCATCCTCCTGCCGGCGACGGCGGGCCTCATCGCGGGGCTCACCGGGGCGGTGGTGGCTTCGCGACTGGTTCGGCGGGCAGGCCGGGAGCGCGTAGGCGCGGGCGGGCCCGCCGATGCGGCGTGGGCGGGCGGGGACGCCGCCGCATCGGAGGAGCGAATCGACGAAGCGGCCCTGGAGCAGTTGACCACCATCGAATTTGCTCCCCCGGAAGGGCTTTCGCCGTCGCAGGGCGGGGTCATCCTGGCCGAGCAGGTCCTCAGCGAGCACAAGGTGGCGTGGCTGATCGCGGCGGCCGCCGCCGGTTCGCTGGATCTGGTGGACGAGCAGGGCCGCACGGTGGCCCTCACCCGCCGGGCCCCGGGCACTCCCGACGAAGCGGCCATCCTCAACGTGGCCTTCGCGGGACGCGACACCATCGGACTGGGCAGCTACGACAAGTCCTTCGCCACGGCCTGGGGCCTCATCGGCCAGCAGCTCAACAACTGGGCTGTGACCAGCGGAATTTGGGATGGCCAGGCGGATCGGCGCAAGTTCCGCATCCGGCTCTGGGGCGGCATCGCGGTCTTGCTCGGTGGGCTGATGGCAACGCGCGGGGGCTATCTAGTAGCCGACTCAGGCCGGAAGTGGCTACCGCTGGTGATCGTGGGCGCGCTACTCGCCGGCGGGGGGTTCGCGGCGGCGTGGCGCGGCTGGGAACTGCGGGTGCGCACGCCCCTGGGCAGCGGGCTCTGGCTGCAGGTCGAGTCGTTCCGCAACTTCCTGGCCCAGTCCGAGACGTTCCACGCCGAACAAGCCGCCGAACGCGGGGTACTTCGGGAGTACACAGCCTGGGCGGTGGCCCTCGGGGAAATCGACCGTTGGTCAGCGGCGGTGGCGGCGTCCGCCACCATCCCCCCGGAGGCCGGTGTCAGCGTTGCCCTCCTGGCCCCAGGGGTGAATCGCGCCATGTCTTCCGCGGCCACTGCGCCCACGTCTAGTGGCGGGGGCTTCAGCGGGGGCGGCGGCGTGGGCGGAGGCGGCGGCGGCGGCGGAGGCGGCAGTTGGTAGTGCGGTGATCGCCGAGGGGAGCGGGCCGCTTACCGCTCCAGTGGAGGACCACCGAAGCGGGCTTCGAGGGCGCTGGTTTCCTCGTCGCTGATCTTGGCGAAGAGCACCGGTGGGATCGAGATGGGGTGCCCCGGAGCCAGCTCCTGCAGTTCGTCGTCGATGCCATCGGCCTGGGGCCAGCGAGTCTCGCCCACCCCTAAGGCATCGAGCACCGTTGTTGCTGATGCCGGGATCACCGGCGCCGCCAGTAGCGACAGCACGCGCACGAGGTTGATCACCGTTCGGAAGATCACGGCGGCGCCATCAGGGTCTGTCTTCACCACCTTCCACGGTTCGCTCTGTTCCCAATAGGTGTTGGCCAGTGACCAACCCCGGCGGAGTTCGGTGGCCGACTTGCGAAGTTCCTTGTCAGCCAGACGTTGCGTGTAGGAAGCCACGATGTGGGCGAGGTCGGCGGCCACCTGACGCTCCCGCTCCCCCGGGGTACCCCCATCGGGCACCACGGGTCCGTAGTGCTTGGCCGAGAGAGTGAGGCAGCGGTTCACGAGGTTGCCGAACGAGTCGGCGAGATCTTTGTTCACGGCCACCGCAAAGCCGTCCCAGGTGAAACTGGCGTCACTCGATTCCGGAGCGTTGGCGAAGAGGTACCAGCGCCAGTAGTCGGCGGGGAAGGTCTCCAGGGCCTGGTCCATGAAGACTCCGCGTTGCTCGCTGGTGGAGAACTTGCCGCCGTAATAGGTGAGCCAGTTGAAGCCTTTGATCTGGTCGGCTCGCTTCCAGGGTTCGCGGGACCCAATGAGGGTCACCGGGAACGACACCGTGTGGAACGGCACGTTGTCTTTGGCCATGAACTGCGTGTAGTCCACGTCGTGGGTGTCGTACCACCAACTCCGCCAGTCGCGGTGGTCGGGATCGAGGGCGGCCCATTCGGCGGTGGCCCCGATGTATTCGATGGGGGCGTCGAACCAGACGTAGAACACCTTGCCCTCGAAACCCGGGCGATCAACCGCCACGCCCCAGTCCAGATCGCGGGTGATACCGCGATCATGCAGACCCTCGGTGATCCACTTGCGGGCGATCGACAGGGTGAGGGCGGGCCAGATGTCGGCATGGGCTTCTATCCAATCCGCCACCTCGTCGGCCAGCTTGGATTGCAACAGGTACAGGTGCTTGGTCTCGCGTACCTCAAGATCAGTACTCCCCGAGATCGCCGAGCGAGGGTCGAGCAGATCGGTGGGGTCGAGCACTCGGGTGCAGTGTTCGCACTGGTCGCCCCGGGCGTTCCCATAGCCGCAGTGGGGGCAGGTCCCCACGATGTAGCGATCGGGCAGGAAGCGCTGATCCACGGGTGAGTACACCTGGTTGGTGGTGCGTTCCTCGAGGTAGCCCTGCTCGTCGAGGCGCCGGGCGAAGTGTTGGGTGAGGTCGTGGTTTTCCGGGGACGAACTGCGGCCGAAGTAGTCCCAACTCAGGCCGAAGCGAGCACCGATGTCGGCCTGGATGTTGTGCTGCAGGCGGCAGAACTCGGCCACCGGTAGACCAGCGGCCTGAGCCGCCAGCTCGGCCGGCGTGCCGTGCTCATCGGTGGCGCAGATGAAGAGCACCTCCTCGCCCTGTAAGCGCAGGTAACGAGCGTAGATGTCGGCTGGCAACATGGACCCGATCAGATTGCCGAGGTGTTTCACGCCGTTGATGTAGGGCAACGCGCTGGTGATGAGGTGCCTGGTCATGGGCTTCGCAGGCTACCGGCCCATCCCGCCGCGCCCGGCGCGCCGGGATGGGTGAGGGTCACCGTGGTCGCCTGGCGCAATGGTCCCGCGGCGGCTGTGGTAGGACGGGATCACGCCGATCCACGGTTCTCCGGCTCGGCGGCCACCACCGCATCGTGCACGACCCCGACAGGAGGCCTCAGCCCTGATGACCAGCGCGGAACCGGAGTCTTTGGCCCAACGTTTGGAAGCGCTGGTGGGCACCCCAGTGGGCCCTTCGGGCCCGTCGGTCGGACCGGATCCGGTGAATCAACCAATGATCAGGCACTGGGCGGCCGCCTTCGAAGATGCCAATCCGGCGTACACGGATCCTGCCTGGGCGGAGGCTTCCTCCTTCGGGGAGATCGTGGCGCCCCCGCTCATGCTGCAGACCTGGGTGTTACCCACCCCGGTCATCACCGGGATCGCGCAGCGGGGCGGATCGCCGGTGGAACTCGAAGGGTCCGGTCCGCTGGGGGTGCTCGACGATGCCGGGTTCGTGGGCACCTTGGCCTCGAACTCCGAGTTCGAGATCGAGCGCTACCTTCACCTGGACGAGGTGCTCTCCGCCACCACGATCATCGAATCCATTTCACCCGAAAAGCGCACTCGCATCGGGCCGGGACACTTCATCACCTGGGTCACCACCTGGCGCGACGAAGCCAATGAAGTGGTGGGCCGGCAGATGTTCCGGATTCTGAAGTTCAAGCCGGAACTGTCGGGGCCATGAGCCGCATTGAGCCGTCGATGTCGCCGGATACCGCCTTCTTTTGGGAGGGGGTCTCGCAGGGCCGGTTGTTGGTCCAACGCTGCGGTGGGTGCGATGCCCTCAGGCATCCACCCCGACCAATGTGCCCGGCCTGCCAATCGCTGTCCTGGGACCCCTACGAGACCACGGGCCGGGGCGAGGTGTACAGCTTCGTCATGCCCCGCCACCCCCGCTATCCGGGCTTCGACGACCCCCATATCGCCGCGTTGGTGGAACTAGAGGAAGGCCTCCGGCTGGTGTCGAACCTTGGCGAAGTGGAACCGGAGGATGTGACCATCGGGATGCCCGTCGAGGTGTTCTACGCCACCTTCGATGGCGGAATCGTGTTGCCCCAGTTTCGCCCGGCGGCCCCCGCATGACCCTCACCATCCACGACGTAGCGGAGGGCGATGCCCTCACCCCGCTGGTGATCGTGGCCACCGCCACCGTGATCGTGGCGGGGGCATTGGCCACGCGCGACTTCATGCCCGTGCACCACGACAAGACCTACGCCGAGTCGCAGGGGGCACCCGACATCTTCATGAACATCCTCTCCAGCAACGCCTATTGCAGTCGCTTCCTCACCGACTGGGCGGGGCCCGAGGTGATGGTCCGACGGGTGGCGATTCGCCTCGGGGTGCCCGTGTTCCCCAACTCCACCCTCACCTTTACCGGCACCGTCACCGCCGTGGAGGTCGCCACCGCCACCGTGGAGGTCGCCCTGCAAGCCAGCACCGACATGGGCGATCACCTCACTGGTACTGCGTCGCTATGCCTTCCTCGCGGGGGGGCAAACGGGTGACGGCCTGGCTCAAGGATCGGGCCGCCATCGTGGGGATCGGCCAGACCGAATTCTCGAAGGCTTCGGGCCGGACGGAACTCCAACTGGCCTGTGAGGCCGTGAAGGCGGCCCTCGACGACGCCGGTCTGCGACCGTCGGATGTTGATGGACTGGTTACCTTCACGATGGACACCAGCGAAGAGATCGAGGTCGCCCGCAACCTCGGCATCCCCCACCTGTCGATGTTTTCGCGCATCCCCTATGGAGGCGGTGCGGCGGCGGGAACCGTCCTGCACGCGGCGATGGCCGTGGCCACCGGGGTGGCCGACGTGGTGGTCTGTTACCGGGCCTTCAACGAGCGGTCTGGGTTCCGCTTCGGCGACACCGGCAGTGTCCTCGGCGGTGGGCTACCGCTGTGGCTGTCGTGGTACGCGCCCTACGGGATGCTCACCCCGGCGTCGTGGGTGGCGCTGCACGCCCGGCGGTACATGCACACCTACGGCGTCACCAACGAGCATTTCGGGGCCATTGCGGTGGTAGACCGCCACCACGCCGCCACCAACCCCGACGCCTGGTTCTACCAACGGCCCATCACCCTGGCCGACCACCAGGCGTCACGGTGGATCGTCGAACCCGTGCTGCGTTTGCTCGACTGCTGCCAAGAGAGCGACGGAGGGGCGGCCCTGGTGATCACCACCGCCGACCGGGCGCGTGATCTGGCCCACCGGCCCGCGCTCATCACCGCCGCCGCCCAGGGCGCGAGTAGCGACGGCGAGATGATGACGAGTTACTACCGCGACGATCTCACCGGCCTGCCCGAGATGGGGGTGGTGGCGCAGCGTCTTTGGAAGGCGTCGGGGCTTCGCCCCTCCCACATCACCACCGCGTTCCTCTACGACCACTTCACCCCGTTTGTCCTCATGCAACTCGAGGAACTCGGGTTCTGCGGCCGGGGGGAGGCCAAGGATTTTGCCACCGTTGAGAATCTCAGCATTGGTGGGGTGCTGCCGATCAACACCAACGGCGGTTTGCTGGGCGAGGCGTACCTGCACGGGATGAACGGGATTACCGAGTCGGTGCGCCAGATTCGCGGCACGGCGTGCAACCAAGTGCCCGATGTGGAACACATCCTCGTCACCGCCGGCACCGGTGTGCCGACCAGTGGCCTGATCCTCAGCCCCTCGGCCTAACCCGCCATCGCCCCGGTGGGCGGTCCGGAGGGAGTTGACCCGTCCCGGAGGTGCGGCCCATGTTCGACGTTCGAGACGGCACAAACGGGGGGTCTTGTGAATAATCCCGATACTGAGTAACATTTGATCTGTGTTCGTGACGGCGCAAACGCAGGAGTATATCGACCTCAGCCGCGAGGTGGGCGATGCTTTGAGCTCGCTCGGCCTCGACGTGCGGGAAGTTGACGGCATCCTCACCGTCGACGGCGCCCGCATCGCGCTCAACCTGGTGACCCGCGCCCACCCCACCCCGGCGGACCTTCGCCAGCTCGCCGAGTCCGCCCCCGGCCACCTGCCCACGGTGATGGTGGCTGATCGCATCAGCGAGCCCGGCCGCCACGAGCTGCGCCGGGCGGGCTGGGGCTGGCTCGACCGGCGCGGCCATGTGCGGGTGTGGACGCCGGGCATCCGGGTGGAGTCGCCAATGCTCCAGACCCCCGGCGGCCCACGCCCTCGTATCGAGAACCCTTGGACCACCGTGGGCCTCGAAGTTGCCCTCGCCGCCCTTATCTCACCTGGTGAGCAGGTCACTGCCCGCCGTCTGGCCCCCCGGATCGGCCGCAGCGTGGGAGCCACGCATGAGATCATCGCCCGCTTCGCCGAGGTAGGACTGGTTGGCCCCATCACGAAGCAGCCGCTGCTCCCCGAGCTGTTCTGGGAGGCCGCCTCGCATTGGCCCGACGACGGTTGGCAACCCATCCCCGTCGGGCTGGCCGAACTCGCCGCCGCCGTGGGCGAGGACATTCTCGTGCGCGTCGACGAGCGGGCCGCCACCCTGGGCGGGGCCCGGATCGCGGCGGTGGGCGACTTGCCGGCCCGCTGTTACGTACCCACCGCGGGGGCCCTGCGGCGAGCGGTGCGTCTCGTCGATCGGGCCCTTCCTCCCCGGTGCTGGGTGCGGCCGTCGCCGGTGAGTTGGCTCCCGGAGAATCCGGATCACCGGCCCGACAGGGAACACCCGTGGCGCGTGGCCCACCCCATGGTGTGCGCCCTGCGCCTCGCTCGTGACCCCGCCCGGGGCAAGGAAATCGTGGACGCGTGGGGAATCGCTCCTGGTGGTGGTTCGTGACGGTGGTCCTTTCGGGCCGGGCCGGTGGGAGCACCCACCGTGAAGTCATGATGCTGGCGTCATTGCCCGTGGAACTGCGGCTGATCGGAGGCCTGGCGGTCATGTGCCGGGTGGGCACCCCCCACCGCACCACGGTTGACGTGGACGCGGTGGCACGGAATCTCGAACGAGTGCACGCCGCCATCGCTGGGCTGGCGGTGATCTCCTCGGGCGGCGGGCAGTACCGATTCGAGGGTGATCTCGACCTCGACGTGATCGATGTCGCCGCCATGACCAGCGACGAGCTCATCACCGAACTATCGGATGGTGCGCACCCGCTGAACGATCTCGAGCTGAACATCGTGGCCCACTGTTGGGCCCACGACTCGGCGACCACCCTGGACATCACGGCGGTTGATGAAGACACCGGTGGGGTGCTGGCGCGCGCCGATGGACGCTTTGTGGCCTCGGCTGAGGGCCTCGTGGCCATGAAGGTGACCACCGTGCCGCTGCGGGCCTCGTCCCGTCCCGGGAAGAAGGCATCAGACCTCTACGACCTGGCTCGCGTCCTGGTGGACGGCAACATGAAACGGTCCGCGTTAGGCCGGTTGCCCGATCCGTTGGCGGAGGTGGTGGCCAGTCGCCTCACCGGCTGGTTCGTGGACGCCACCGGCCGCGACCGCACCTACCGGGTCATACGTCGATTCGACGAGCCCCGCGTCGACCTCGACGCCGTGGCCGACGCCGTGCGCGATCTCACCACCTGACCACCGGCGGGTAACGGGAGGACGCCAACCGGGCGGAGCTGGCCGAATCGTTCGACATCCACCCCACCACCAGCGCCGCACCCTCCCCGGGGCGGGATTCAGAACCGGTCCTACCGGAAGAAACACGACGCCGCGCTCACTGAAACCCCCGATCGCTGCGAGTCCGGCCCCTGGCTTCCTGCGGTTACCGCCCCAGCGGACCGGCGGGGTTCGGTGGCCACCCCCCCGATGGGTGCGCCGCCGCGCTAGTTGGGTCGGATGTCGACCCACCAGCCGACGAAGGCAACAACGAGGAGTAGGACGCCGGAACTGCGGGTAATTAGCCGGTGGTGGCGGGTGAGGAACCGGGTGATGGTCTGTTGGGCCGGGGCCGCGAGGAGGGGGAGTAGGACGAGGGGCCAGCCAAAGCCGAGACCGAAGAAGAAGAAGTAGACGAGCCCGTCGGCGAGTTCGCTGCTGCCCCGCACGCCGCCGAGGACGAACGCGGAGATGATGAGGGGGCCGGTGCAGGGCAGGGTGAGCGGGGCCATGGCGAGGCCGTAGAGGTAGGCGGTGGCTGCTGGGTTGGAGAGGATCGGTGCTTGGGCCGTTCGCATCCGCACCAGGGGGTTGCGGTCGAGGATCATGAGGATGCCAAGGACGGCGACCAGCCCGTACATGACGGGGAGGATCACCCCGAGTACATCGGAAAAGGTGCGGCTGAGTAGGTAGAGCACGCCACCGATCGCGATCATGGCGGTCAGCACACCGGCGAGGACAAGCACTCCCATCCAGCGGATCGACCGAAGTGACCCGCCGGCCTCAACGCGATCGGCGAGCAGGATAAACAACCCCGGGTAGAGCGGGAGCATGCACACGTTGGCGAGGATGGCGGCGTTGCCGAGCGCGAACGCCTCGACGTATTCGCTCATGGAGTTGGTGCCCAGGCACGGCTGGGCGGCAGGCTCACCCGAGGCCGAGGGAGGAGAGGATCTTCTCGGGCGAGTCGAAGCCAGTGACCATTTCACCCGCACCGCCGTTGACAGCAATCGCAACATGAGGGGTGCTGGGTGGGTTCAGCGCAGTGTTGCCGAAGGCATCGTTGATCGCAGCCAGCATCTCGGGACTCATCACGGCGAACCGGATGTCGTCGAAGCCCTGCTGGTCGGCGTAGTCGGCCATAGCAGCCGGATCGAGGTCGGTCTCGACGCTCAACGCGACGAAGACTGCGTCGTCGCCGGCCCGTTGGGCGGCCTGGTTGGTGTCGCCGAGTTGCCGGCGGCAGTTTCCGCACCAGGTGGCGAAGGTCTCCATGAGCACGGGCCTACCGACCAGATCCGCGAAGGTGAAGGTCTCGCCCTCGGCGTCGGTCAGCTCGATCTGCTGCCACTCCGCCAGTTCCACCGGCTCCCCGGCACCGGCGGCGACGTTGGTCGAGGGAGTCGTGGCCGGCCCGACCGTTGCGTTGGAGTCGCTACCCCCGCAACCCGCCAAGATCGCCACGGCCACCACACCGACGGCCCATCTTGCCAACCCCATCCGAAACATTATGAGCCTCCAAGAACGCCGACCGACGCGCCACGCTCCCAAGATAGCGGGAGACAACCCCGCCACGACGGTCAGGGAGCGCCCCTACCGCGTCACCAGCCCGCAGGCTGGTCCGGGGCGAAGTCGTCCCATGCTGCATTGGTTGCGGTGGGCTCGGCAACCAACTCGGTGGGGGGGCGAGGTGTCGGGGCGATGGGTAGGTCGGGTGAACCCGGCGCTGATCCGCGGGTGGCGACGAACGCGGCGAGGGCGGTGGTCATGGGTACCGCGGCGACGAGTCCGATCGATCCCACGAGCGTGCGCACGATCTCCACGGCCACCAGCTCGCCCACGGCCACCTGGGTCAAGCTCCGGCCCGCCTGTGCGAACACCAAGATGAGGGGCAGGGAGGCCCCCGCGTAGGCAAGGACGAGGGTGTTCACGGTAGAGGCGATGTGGTCGCGCCCGATCGTGACCGCGGAGGTGTAGAGCCGTCGGACGCCGTAGTCAGGGTTGGCTTCGTGGAGCTGCCAGACCGCCGATACTTGGGTGACGGTTACGTCGTCGAGCACCCCGAGGCTTCCGACGATGATCCCGGCGAGGATCAGTCCTTTGACGTCGATCTTGGCCGAGGCTATCTGCAGGTAGAAGGCGTCCTCGCTTCCGAAGCCGGTGAAGTTAGCGAAGTTCGTGAAGATGACGGCCAGAACCGCAGTGAGGACGAGCGCGGCGAAGGTCCCGAGGAGCGCGACGGTGATCATCTCGGTCACGCCGTGAGTGAGGTACAGCGCCACCAGCGCAATGATCACGGCGGCGACCATCGCTACCGCGGTGGGGTCGTTGCCGTCCAGGATCGACGGGAACGCGAAGCCGATCAGGACGAGTCCGATCACGCCCAAGGCGATAAGGGCGCGGACGCCCTGCCATCGACCCAGCGCGATCACAGCGACCGCGAACAGAACACCGAGCAGCATCAGGGGGCGATCTCGCTGAAAGTCCTGAAAGAAGTACTGGAGCTCAGCAGGGTTGTCGGCGTCGTACTGGACGACAAGCCGATCGCCAACGTCGATCCGCGCCGACGCGTCGCTCACTGGGATCTCGATGAACGCCTCCTCGCCGTTCGTGGGTCCGCTCGTGACCTCGATGGTCACCCGGCTGCATCGGATCCCGTCGGCCTCGGCCGTGTTCAGGCAGGGAACGTCCAAAACAGTGGTGGCGGTGGCCTGAACGAGCTCGCCGCTGAACCCCAGCGCATCGGCCAGCACGGGCCGGTCGGCGTCGGGACGAAGCACGAACGCGCCGGCCACCGCCGCAACCACCAAGAAACCAACGATGCCTCCGAGAACCCAACGGGTTTGGGCCGAGGTGATGGTGTTGCTGCCCCCGTGACCGTGGGAGCTGTGAGCCTGGGCCATCGCAGAAGTATTGCCCGTGCGAAGCCGACCGCTCGACACACTCCTGCTCAGCCGATGCGGCTGGCCAGGAACCGGATGGTTGCCTCGGTAGATCCCGCGGCGCACCGCTGAGGGCGACTCGACCTAGCAAGCCGGCCAGGCTTTCTACTGGGCACCGGGCCACGCCCCGTCCGCCCTGGAGGACTGCGCCTACGTCGACTTCTCGCCGACGAAGGAGTTCGACCCCGTCATCCGCCACATCCAGGGCCCCTGACAAACCCTCGGCTCGACTGATGTACCCGGGAGAGCGCCGAGGGCTCGAGCGCGTGGGCACCAGCTCGACGGTGCTCACGCCGCCGGCGACGCCACGCCGGCAACTAGTAGTTGTGAGCGCAAGGGTAGAAGAGGGGGTCCCAAGACGCGAAAAGACCCGAGCTGAGCTGGGGTCTTCCAGTGGGCGAGGGGGGACTTGAACCCCCACGTCCCTAAGGACACTGGCACCTGAAGCCAGCGCGTCTGCCTATTCCGCCACTCGCCCGAGTGGAAAGCACCAGCGTAGCAACCATGCCGAAGCGATCCCCAGCCCGAAGCCATACCGGTAACCTCACCCTCAATGGGAATCCGCGGGTTCGAACGCCGGCTTGAGCGACTAGTGGAAGGCGCCTTCGCCCGGGCCTTCAAGAGTGACCTGCGCCCGGTGGAACTGGGCCGGCGGCTGGTGCGGGAGATGGACGACAACCGCTCGGTAGGCGTGCGCGGCGACACCGTGGTACCGAACTCCTTCTCCGTGGCCGTATCGGTCAGCGACTTCGAACAGTTCGAAGGAGTGCGAGAAAGCCTCGCTCGCGAACTGTCCGAGGCGGCCCGTGAGCACGCCCGTGACGAGGGGTACGCCTTCATGGGCCCGGTGGAGGTGCGGATCGTGGGCGACGACCGGCTACGCACCGGGGCCTTTCAGATCGCGAGCCGGATGGTGGAAGGGGAAGGGGGCGTCGGCGCCGGATCGATTGTGCTCCCCACGGGCGACCGTTTCTCGCTCACCGAGTCCATCATCACGGTTGGCCGCCATCCCGAATCCAACCTGGTACTGGCCGATCCGAACGTCAGCCGCAACCATGCCGAGATCCGCCCCCAGGGGGACCGCTACGTGGTGGTCGACCTCGGCTCCACCAACGGCACCCGCGTCAACGGGGTGCGGGTGGCCCAGCACGCACTGCGCGACGGTGACGAAGTGTCCTTCGGCAACACCAGCATGCGGTTCGAGGCCTCCTGAGCCCGTGCCCGACCAACTCCTCAACCTCCTCAAACTGTTCCTGCTCCTGCTGCTCTACCTGTTCTTCCTGCGGGTGCTGCGGGCGGTGTGGGCCGAGGTGAACCCCCCGAAGGTGGGCGAGGCAACCCCCAAGCCAAAAACGAAGCGGCGGTCCCGCCCGAGCCCGGCCAAGGGCAAGCACGCAGCGCCGGTACTCCGCCTGCTCGCCCCCCCTGAACTGAAAGGCCGCACCTACCCCCTCGCGCAGGAGATCACCCTCGGCCGCGCCGCCGGATGCCAGGTGACCATTGACGACACCTACGCCTCGCAGCTCCACGCGCGCGTCTTTCAACGCGAGGGCAAGGTGTACGTGGAGGACCTCGGCTCCACCAACGGCACCTATCTGAATCGCCACAAGGTGACCGGACCCATGGTGGTGCAACGCGGCGACAAACTGCAGATCGGCAACACCGTGCTGGAGCTCAGTTCATGACTCCTCCCGCCCTCCCCATTTTGATCAAGACCGGCGCGGCGAGCGACGTGGGCCTGCGCCGCCAGATCAACCAGGACCACTTCGGCCTCTTCCCCGCCCGCCACCTTTATCTGGTGGCCGATGGCATGGGCGGCCATCAGGGCGGCGAGGTGGCCTCACGGCTTGCCATCGACACCCTCGACCTCGCCTACCAGAACCTCAGCACCGACTCGCTGATTGATGCCATCGCCGTGGCCAACCACCGCATCCGCAACGACGGCAACCTCCACGCCAACCTCCGGGGCATGGGCACCACGCTGGTGGCAGTGGCCCTCCTGCCCGCACCCGTCGCCGACGACGCCGGAGAACCGTCTGACGCGTCGCGTTCCCTCGTGATTACCAACGTCGGCGACAGCCGTTGCTACGCGTTTCGCCACGATGCCTTGGTGCAACTAACAGAGGACCACAGCGTGGTCGCCGATCTCGTGCGAGAGGGCCAGATCACCCTTGAAGAGGCCGAGGTGCACCCGCAGCGCAACATAGTTACGCGCGTGCTCGGCATCTACGAGACGGTAGAAGCCTACGTGTGTGTAGAAGTACCCGTACCGGGCGATCGCTATCTGTTGTGCTCCGACGGCCTGTTCAACGAGGTCAGCCACGACCAGATCACCGCCGTGTTGCGCCGCCTGGCCGACCCCCAGGAAGCCGCCGAGGAACTCGTACGGATGGCCAACGCCGGCGGCGGACGCGACAACATCACCGTCGTACTCCTTGACGTGCTCAACGCCCAGGAAATCCCCGAGACCGTCTCCCCCACCGCCACCGTCCCCACCGCGACCCCCACGCCCCGCCAGCAGCGTCGGGCCAACCGGTCACGGGGTAGCCGGTTCACCTGGCGGACCGCCCTTTTCCTCCTACTGCTTATCGCCGTGCTGGGCGGCGCGGTAGCCACCATTCAGTGGTACGGCACCAGCACCTACTTCGTTGGGTTTCAGGGCGACGACGTAGTGATCTACCAAGGTCGGCCGGGCGGTCTGTTGTGGATTGATCCCACCCTCGTGGAGCGCACCACCATCAACCGCCGCGCCGTGCCACCGAGTTACACCGCATCACTCACCGCCGGCAACGAACAGCCGTCGCTCGCCGCCGCCCGCCTGGTAGTGGCCAACATCGAACGCGACCGCGACCGCGACGCAGCGCGCGAGGCCTCCACCCCAACCACCACCACGACGACCACCCCCCCCACCACCGCGAACTAATGCTGCGAGCCGTCCGCCGGAACACCGAACTTGGCCTCATCCTGGTGGGCACCCTGGTCACCGTCGGGGCCTACCTCCTGGCCTCGCTGGCCCGCGACGCCACCATCCCGGCCAACATCGGGGCGTTCCTAGGCGTCGTGCTCGGCCTGCAGTTGGTGGCCCATCTTGCCGTGCGCCGGTTGGCTCCCGATGCCGACGGAACCCTCGTGCCCATCGCAGGGCTCCTCAACGGCCTCGGCTACGTCTTCATCGTTCGCCTCGACGAAGCCCGCGTGGAGCCCAAGGGCCTCGCCGCCCTCCAATCGGTGTGGGTGATGGTGGGCATCGCCGCGTTCATCGCCACCCTGGCCATCGTGCGGCGCGTACGCGACCTCGAGGCCTATCGCTGGACCATTGGCCTTCTCGGGGTGGGACTCTTGATGCTCCCCCTCGTTCCAGGAATCGGACGGGAATACTTCGGAGCCCGCATCTGGGTGAGCATCGGCCCGGTCAACTTTCAACCTGGTGAGTTCGCCAAGATCCTCCTCGCCATCTTCTTTGCCTCCTACCTGGTCGAGAAACGCGAGTTGTTGGCCGTCAGCAGCCGTCACCTCGGACCCATCCCCCTGCCCGATCTCAAGCACCTCGGGCCGGTCCTCCTGGCCTGGGGGGCATCGCTCATCGTGATGATTTCCCAGAAAGACCTGGGCAGTTCCCTGCTGTTCTTTGCGCTGTTCGTAACCCTGCTCTGGGTGGCCACCGAGCGCGCTACCTACCTCGTGGTGGGGGTGGTGCTCTTTGGGATCGGCGCGTTCTTCGCCCACAGCCAGTTCGTGCACGTACAGGACCGGGTGGCCATCTGGCTCGACCCCTGGAAGGACCCCAAGGGAGACGGGTTCCAAATCGTGGAGTCGCAGTTTGCGTTCTCCTCCGGGGGAATCACCGGCAGCGGGCTCAACCTCGGAAGCCCCGGCCGCATCCCGCTGGCCGAAACCGACTTCATTTTTGCCGCCATCGGTGAAGAACTCGGGCTGGTGGGCGCCAGCAGCATCCTGGTGGCGTTCCTGCTGATCATCGGGGCGGGATTCCGCATCGCGTTGCGCACCGAGGTGCCCTTCGAACGATTACTGGCCACCGGGCTTACCGTGCTTATCGGCGTGCAGTCCTTCATCATTATCGGCGGGGTGACACGCGTCTTACCGCTCACCGGTGTGACCTTGCCCTTTGTGTCCTACGGCGGCTCCTCGCTGGTGGCCAACTATGTGCTCATCGCCCTCCTGATGCGGATCTCCGACGACACCGCCCAGCGGGAGATCGCTCGATGACCCGCCAGATACGCCTCCTCGGCCTCGGGCTGATCGTCTGTTACGTCATCCTCTTCGTCCAACTCAACCGCCTCACCGTCTGGGAGGCCAACAGCCTCAACAACAACCCGATCAACACCCGCGCCATCCTGCGCGACTTCAGCCGGCCCCGCGGCACGATCACCACCGCCGACGGGGTGGTGATGGCGCGATCGGTGCCCTCGGAGGATCGCTACCTGTTCCAACGCGAGTACCCCGAAGGTGATCTGTTTGCCCAGGTGTCGGGCTACTACAGCTTCACGCTGGGTAGCTCCGGCGTGGAACGCATCTACAACGACGAACTGGCCGGCCGCACCCCGAGTCTGTCCCTTCGGAGCCCGTCGGATCTGTTTGTGGCCAAGGACCGCGTCGGCAACCTCACTCTCACCCTGGAGGCCGACCTCCAGCGCATCGCCCGCGACCAACTCGGTGGCCGGGAAGGCTCGGTGGTGGCGCTGGACCCACGTACCGGGGAGATCCTCGTCCTCATCTCCAACCCCACCTACGACCCCAACCTCTTGGCCAACCACGACACCGCCGCCGCCGCCGAAGCGCAGCTCCTGCTGGACGCCAATCCCGAAAAACCCCGACTGGCCCGCACATACCAGGACCGCTACTTCCCCGGGTCCACCTTCAAAGTGGTGACCGCCACCGCCGGGCTCGACAGCGGCAAGGTCACCACCGAAGCGCCCTCCTACCCGGTAACCAGTTCGTACACCCCGCCGGGCACGTCACGCCCACTCCAGAACTTCGGCGGTTCCTCCTGCGGAGGGACGCTGTTCCCGATCCTGCGGGTGTCATGCAACACCGCCTTCGCCCAGATGGGCGTGGAAAACGGGCCCGAGACCATGATCAGCGCAGCGGAAGCCTTCGGATTCAACCGGGCCGTCCCAATCGACCTCACCGCCCCGGCCCGCTCGAACTTTCCTACCGACTTCGTCCGAAACCGACCGGCCCTCGCGCAGGCCTCCATCGGTCAAAATGATGTTGCCGCCACCCCTTTGCAGATGGCCATGGTGGCGGGTGCCATCGCCAATAGCGATGGCGACGTGATGGTGCCCCACGTTCTGCGCGACGTGCGAGACACCGATGGAAACATCGTGGACACCTACAAGCCCAAGGTCTGGACTCGAGCCATGCAACCCGGCACCGCCCAGATCATGCGGGAAGCCATGATCGGGGTGGTGGAGAACGGTACCGCCACCCGGCTGGCGGTACCGGGCTTTGTGGTGGGAGGGAAAACGGGAACCGCCCAACTTGGCACAACCCCACCCCGCTCCCATGCCTGGATCATCGGCTGGGGGGGCCGCCCCAACGAAGTTCCGAGCATCGCCGTAGCGGTCATCGTGGAAGGCCAACCTGGCGCCAGCGAACAGACCGGAGGACAGGTAGCCGCCCCTATCGCTCAAGCCATCATGGCGGCCTACCTTCGCGCCTAGTCTCAGGGGATCATGTCTGACTCGACTCCCACCATCTTCAACGGTCGCTACGAACTGCACCGACCTCTTGGTCGCGGCGGTATGGCCGAGGTGTACCTGGCCGCCGATCAACTGCTCGATCGCCCCGTCGCCGTGAAGGTACTGTTCTCCGAGTTCGCCACCGACCCCGCCTTCGTGGAGCGGTTTCGCCGAGAGGCCACGGCGGCGGCCAACCTGAGCCACCCCAACATTGTGGGTGTCTACGACTGGGGCGAAGCCGAAGGCACCTACTTCATCGTGATGGAGTATGTCGAAGGCCGCAGCCTGTCGGAAATCCTGAGTGCTGAAGGTCCCCTGCACCCCGACCGCGTGGCCGATGTGGGCGCCGATGTGGCGGCGGCACTGGGCTTCGCCCACCGCAATGGCGTCGTCCATCGCGACGTGAAGCCCGGCAACGTACTGGTCACCCAGTCCGGTCAGGTAAAGGTGGCCGATTTCGGTATCGCCCGCGCCACCACCACCGCCACCGACGACAGCCTCACCCAGGTGGGCACCGTGATGGGAACGGCCACCTACTTCTCTCCTGAGCAGGCTCGCGGCGAGCCCGTCGACCCTCGTTCCGACGTCTATTCCCTCGGCTGCGTGCTCTACGAGTTGGCCCTGGGGCGCCCACCCTTCGCCGGCGACTCCCCCGTGGCCATCGCCTACAAGCAGGTGCACGAATCGCCGGTGCCTCTGCGCCAGATCAACCCCGAACTACCCGAAGCCCTGCAGGCCATCATCCTCAAGTGCCTGGCGAAAAACCCGGCCAACCGGTATCCCGCCGCCGAAGACCTGCGGGCCGACCTCCGGCGCTTCCGGGAAGGCCAGCGGATCCTCGCCGAACCGGTGATGGCCACCGCGGCGATCCCCCTGGTTGACGCTGACCTGCCCCCGGAAAGCGACGAAGACGACGACGAGCCGCGCACCTCGCCCCTGTTCATCGCCGGCATCGTTGCCCTCTTGATCCTGCTGGCCGGAATGTTGTTCCTCCTGGCTCGTGAGCTCGGCGTAGGCCCGGACAACAAGAGCAACGTCGCGCAGGTTGAAGTACCCAACGTGATCGACGAGACCCTCGAGCGGGCCCAGGCGATTCTGGAAGCCAAGAACCTGAAGGTGTCCATCGTCCAAGAGGTAAACCCAGACAAAGCAGAAGGGATCGTGTTCGACCAAGACCCCGAATTTGGAAAAAAGGTGGACGAAGGCACCACGGTGGAACTCAAGGTGAGTTCAGGAGCCGAGGCCACCCCCGTGCCCAACGTCACCGGTTCACAGGTGGACCAGGCGCGCCTTTTGCTCACGGCCCGAGGCTTTACCAACATTCGTGAAACGCCCACCGACGATGAGTCGGCCCCGACGGGCGAGGTAGTGGACCAAGACCCCAAGCCCAATTCCCAGGTGACCGCCGACACCGAAATCGTCCTGTTCGTATCTTCCGGGCCCGCCGCGCGGCCGGTCCCTAACGTGGTGGGGAGTACGCTGGCCGAAGCATCCAACCTCCTCGGCCAAGCGGGGTTCACCGTCAGCCAGGAGAGCGAGGCATCGGCGACCGTGGCCAAGGGATTGGTGATCCGCACCAGCCCGGCGGCCGGCGTTTCCGCCTCCAAGGGGGCCACGGTGACCGTGGTGGTGTCCACCGGCCCCGATGTTGTGGAGGTGCCCTTCTTGTTGGGTCTCACGCAGGCCAACGCCACCAACGCCCTCACCACCAGAGGCTTCAAGGTGATCTTGGCCAACAAGGAAACGCCCCAGGTCAGCGAGGTTGGCACGGTACTCAGTCAGAACCCCGATCCCCTCACCACCGCGCCCCCCGGCTCGAACGTCACTATCTCCGTTGGTGTCCTCCAACCGGTCAACTAGCCCCACGCGCCCGGGAAAGGTCAGCCCGGCGCGCCGACTACTTGCCGCAGAAAGTTCCCCACGAGGTCGTGCCCGGCATCGGTGAGGACCGACTCCGGGTGGAACTGCACGCCCTCGGCGCCAAGTTCCTTGTGGCGCAAGCCCATCACGATGCCGTCATCGGTCTCGGCGGTGATCTCCAGGCAGGAAGGTACCGAGGCCCGGTCCACCACCAGCGAGTGGTAGCGGGTGGCCACCAGCGGGTTGGGAAGGCCCGCGAACACTCCGGTTCCCTGGTGATGCACGAGGGATGTCTTGCCGTGCATGATCTCCGGCGCCCGCACCACTGTCGCGCCGTAGACTTGGCCGAGACACTGATGACCCAGGCAGACCCCCAGCACCGGAATCAACCCAGCGAAACGCCGGATGACCTCATTGGACACACCGGCGTCGTCGGGCGTACCCGGCCCGGGTGAAACCAATAGCGCATCCGGCGCCATCGCCAGCATCTCATCAATGGTGTGCTCGTCGTTACGCACGACGAGAGGATCGGCTCCCAGTTCGCCGAGGTACTGCACCAGGTTGTACACAAAACTGTCGTAGTTGTCGATGACGAGCACTCGGGTAGCCACAAGGGCTGACGGTAGTGGCCCAACCCTCGGCCGCCCAAGAGGTTTCCGCTCAGCCATGGTCGGTTACCTCGATGTCCACCGTCAGCGCGACCTCGAGCAATTCCCGACGAGCGGCCGCCGCGTAGAGCTCCAGGGTAATGTCCTCCCCCTCCGCGGCCGTGGCCCGGATCACCAGCCGGTCGCCCTTGTCTTTCACCGCTACCGATCGCACCCGGGCGGCGTGGTTGCGGTCGAGGCCAATCGCCACCCGCAAGAGCCCGGCCAACACTTGTACCTCACGCTGTTGGACCGCCGAGAGACCAGCGAACTCGGGGTGCTTGGCCTTCGGTTCGGACTTGCGGTGGTACCGGGCCACCAGGGCGATGCGCTCCACCTCATTGTCGTTGAATCCGGCGAGACGATCCGTGCTGCGAATCACGTAGTAGCCGTGCTTGTGATGTTGGGCGTGGGAAAGAAACATCCCGACGTTGCAGAGCAACGCGGCCGCTTCAAGGATCTCGCGGGCGTCGTCTCCCAGCGCGTGCCGATGCACGGTGGCGTCGAACAGTTCCAGCGCGAGGCCCGCTACCTGTAGCGAATGGGGCGGATCCTCGTCCATCGCATCGGCGAGGTTGAGCACGCTCTGACGGCGCAGGTCGGAGAGGTGATGGAGCGAACCCCCATGACGCCGCCGCCACGTATCCAGCAGCACACCCTCTCGGAGGGCGTAGTCCGACACCACCACTTCGGTGATGTCGAGTTCGTGCACAACCTGCTCCAGGATCAGCGCTCCGGCCAGCACGATGTCGGCTCGGCTGGCATCGAGCCCGGACAGTTCGGCTCGTGCCGCCGCCGTGGGGGCCTGAACCAGCTCCTGCACCAACTCGTCCAACTGCAACCGACTGAGGGTGAGGTTGCTCACCGAACGCGCCCGACTCCCCGTCGCCCGCCACACCGCCATCTCCGCCAGGGCGGTGATGGTGCCCGAGGAGCCAACGGTTACTTCCACTCCGAGCCGACGGATCTCTCGGGCGAAGGGCGCCACCGTGGAGCGCACATGGCGACGACAAGCCTCCAGGGCTGCCGGGGTGGCCCGATCGCTGGCGAAAAAGCGGCGGGTCAGACGAATAGCCCCCAGTTTCAGCGACCGCGAGGCCAGCACCTCGCCCCGCAACCCCACCAGCAACTCGGTACTGCCACCGCCGATGTCACACAGCAGCAGACGGCTGTCGTAGACCGGCACCGCCTGCAGGACCCCGAGGTGGATGAGTCGGGCCTCCTCCACTCCAGAAATCACGTGCACATGCACACCGGCTTGCGCCCAGGCTCGTTCGATGAGCACATCGCGGTTCTCGGCCTCTCGAATCGCCGAGGTGGCCACGGCGGTGATCGGCGCGTCGTGAACCTCGGCCACTTGACGGAAGCGATTGAGCGCCGCCACGACCCGATCAATGGCCTCGGCCGAGAGTTCGCGCATGTCACCCCCACTGGAGCCGAGGCGCACCATCTCCTTCTCCCGCTCCAGAATCTCGAAGCGGGGACCACCCTCGCCCGAAGACATCCGGGCCACCACCCCATGGAGGGAATTCGTCCCGATGTCCACGGCGGCGAGCGTTTCGGGCGCGGGAGATCGATCGGGCGGCACGTATGCAGTCTGACCGCCGGGCCGGGTAATGTGGCGCAGCATGCCTGATCTTCCTGTCCAGCCTCCGCCCAAGCGCAACGTGAAGGGCGGTCGCGTCACCCCGAAAGGTGGCCCTTCCTCGCCGGCGCGGCCCTCCGCCTCCACGCGCTACACACCGCCGGTGGCCAAGGACCACAAGATCAGTCGGCCGTGGGTGCCGGTACTGATGTTCTCCTTCCTGGGCCTGGGCCTCGCGGTGATCTTCCTGAACTACCTCGGCGTACTGCCGGCGTTGTGGTGGACAAACTCCGCCACCACCAAGACCAACAACTGGTGGCTCCTCATCGGGTTGGGATCCATCATGGGCGGCATCATGACCGCCACCAAGTACCACTGACCCTTGCCCTAGCAAGTTACAAGCGTGTGACACTCCACAGGATTGTCCACAGGCTGTGGATGGCTTAGAGGTCGTCGACCGGGGTCACCAGGTCCATGTCTTCCAAGCAATGGCGGGGGGGCTCGGGCATTTGATCGTTGGCGGTGGTCATCCGCACCTCGGTGCCGCAGATACTGCAGCGAAACATGATCTTGACCTTGCGCAACTCGCCCGCCGGCGGAGGTTCGGGAATCGGTTGGGCTAATCCGCCGAGCATCGCGAAGCCGACCTTGAAGATGAACCACACCGCAGCAGCCGCCACCACCAAGGCCAACGGTGAAGCCTTCGTCAGCCACCATGCCCCGACCACGAAGACCACCAGCATGGCCGCCGAGGGGCGCGAGAGAGAAGGTCGCTTCACGCCCGGCAGGCTATCGGGGGCCTGGCGGAGCGTCGCCCTACCGCGGCGGCCGACTTGCTCAAGGCGCTGGGCGAGGGGTCAGCCCAGGCGTTCGATGATGGTGGCATTGGCGAGCCCGCCACCCTCACACATCGTCTGGAGACCAAAGCGACCACCAGTGCGCTCCAGTTCGTTGAGGAGCGTGGCCATGAGCTTCGCGCCAGAGCCGCCGAGCGGATGCCCGAGCGCGATGGCGCCGCCGTTCACGTTGGTCTTGCCCAGATCGGTGTGGAGTTCCTTCTGCCAGGCCAACACCACCGAGGCAAAGGCCTCGTTCACCTCGAACAGGTCGATGTCGTCGACGGTCATGCCCGCTTTGGCCAGCGCCTTCTCCGTGGAGGGGATCGGACCCGTGAGCATCGTCACGGGATCCACCCCCGCCAGCGCGAACGTATGGAAGCGAGCACGCGGGGTGAGACCGAGTTCCTTGGCCTTCTCCTCGCTCATGATGAGCAGTGCTGAAGCGCCGTCGGAGATCTGCGACGAGTTGCCGGCGGTGACCTTGCCGTCGGGCTTGAAGGCCGGCTTCAGGTTGGCCAAGGTCTCCGGGGTGGTGCCGGGGCGAATGCCCTCATCCTGGGTCACCAGTTCGGCGCTCTCCACGACGTTGCCGGTCTCCTTGTCGAGACGCTTCTCGGTAACGCCAACGATCTCTTTGTCGAATCGGCCCTCGCCGGTGGCCTGCTCGGCCCGCCGCTGGGACTCGGCGCCAAAGGCATCGAGATCCTCGCGAGAAAGGTTCCACTGGTCGGCAATCATCTCGGCCGAAATGCCCTGTGGCACAAGGCCCGGCTCGGTGAAGCGAGCCATCATGCGCGGACCGAAGGGGAAGGACCCAGGGGTTACCGACGCTCCCATCGGGGTGCTGGTCATGACCTCCACACCCGCCGCGATGGCGATGTCGTAGGCCCCGGCAATCACGCCCTGGGCGGCGAAGTGGGCGGCCTGCTGTGACGATCCGCACTGGCGGTCGACCGAGGTGGCCGGGACCGACTCAGGGAAACCGGCGGCGAGCACGGCGTTGCGGCCGATGTTGAGGCTCTGGCTACCCACCTGCATCACACAACCCATGATCACGTCGTCGATGAGGGCCGGATCGAGTTGGTTGCGCTCCACCAGTTGCCGGAGCACCTCGCCGGCCAGATCAGCGGGGTGCCAACCGGACAACTTTCCGTTTCGCCTTCCGCCAGCGGTGCGGACAGCGTCGACGATGACAGCGGTAGCCATAGAATATTGCTCCTCGGGATCTCTTGACCGGACGGTCAAGTGTGGCCGCGGTGGTGGGCTTTCGCAACCTGGGGTACTCGGCCATGATGGGCAGTCCTGCGAACACCTGAAAGGGTCTGCCACCCAATGATTTCCAAAGCCGAGATCGACCAAGCGGTCGAGGGCGACACGATCACGAGCCGATTCCTCGCCACCGTGCAAGCCCACCCCGACCATGTTGCCCTCCGGTCCAAGCAGGCCGACGACACCTACGCCGAGTGGACGTATCAGGACTACGCCACCCAAGTAGCGGCGGCGGCGGCCTATCTGCGGTCCATCGGGGTGGTCCCGGGCTCCCGCGTGGTGCTCATGATGCGAAACTGCCCCGACTTCCACTTCGTCGACCTCGCCGTGGCCTTCCTCGGTGCCACATCGATTTCGATCTACAACTCGTCTTCGGCCGAACAGATCGCTTACGTCGCTGGCCACTGCGACGCGACCTGCGCCGTGGTGGAAGACGATGGATTCGAGCAGCGTTTCAACCAGGTGCGAGACCAACTCCCGCTCCTCACCACCATCCTCAACCTGGCCAGTGAGGAGACCACCGACGCGCTCTACCACTCTGGCTCGCTAGATCTTTTGGCCGAGGTCGGCAACAGCACCCCTGCCACCCTCGCCACGGTCATCTACACCTCGGGCACCACCGGACCACCCAAGGGGGTGATGCTGGACCATCACAACGTGGTGTGGACCGGCGAGGGATACCTGCGGATGCTCGATGTGGAGCCAGTGGGCTTCCGGGCAGTTTCCTATCTCCCCATGGCCCACATCGCCGAACGCATGTCCACCCATTACCTCGCCCTCATGGGTGGCTACGAAGTCACCACATGCCCCGATCCGGGCCAGATCGCCAGCTATACGCGCGATATACACCCAGAGATCTTCTTCGGCGTTCCGCGCGTGTGGGAAAAGTTCCACGCCGGGGTGCAGGCCGCCCTCAGCGCGGACCCGGCCAAAAAACAGGGATTCGATGGCGCGGTCGCCACCGCTATCCCCATCAGCGAGCGCCGCACCCTCGGCACCGCCTCGGCCGAGGACGATGCCACTTGGAAGGCGCTCGACGAGGCCGTATTTGCCGGAGTGCGAGCCCTACTGGGCCTCGACGCCGTGATCTACGGCATCACCGGTGCCGCGCCGATTCCGGCCGAACTCATCAGATGGTTCCGGGCCATCGGGGTTCCCCTGTCGGAGATCTACGGCATGAGCGAATCCAGTGGTCCCATCACCTGGGAACCCACCCGGGTGAAGGCGGGCACCGTGGGCGTGGCCTTTCCGGGCACCGAGGTGTTTCTGGCGGAGGACGGTGAGGTGTGCACCCGGGGATCCAACGTCTTCCGGGGATACCTCAACGATCCCGAAAAGACCGCCGAAGCCCTCGATGCCGACGGCACGTTGCACTCGGGCGACATCGGCGTGTTCGACGACGAGGGCTATCTGCTCATCGTGGACCGCAAGAAGGAACTCATCATCACCGCCGGCGGGAAGAACATCAGCCCCGCCAACCTCGAAGCCGCCCTCAAGACCATCCCGCTGGTATCCCAAGCGTGTGCCATCGGCGACAACCGCCCGTTCGTGTCGGCTCTGGTGGTGCTCGATGGTGAACTGGCCCCGGTGTGGGCCAAGGAGCACGGCATCGACGGTGCCAGCCTCGCCGAGTTGGCGCAGCACCCCGCAGTGATCGCTGAGATCAATGCCGGTCTGGAAACCACCATGGCCCGGTTCAACAATGCCGAGCGCGTGAAGAAGGTGTCGATCCTCTCCACCGAGTGGCTGGCCGACTCCGACGAGCTCACCCCCACCTCGAAGCTCAAACGCCGGGGTGTCCACGCCAAATACGCCGCCGAGATCGCCGCCCTGTACGCCTAACGGGCCCGCCGGGGCCAACGCTGTTCGCCTCAGGGGCGCCGCCTACCGCTCCGGGTGCGGTACCCCCAGAGCGGCGGCGAGGCCCACCTGGGCTTGACGGGCCAGCGGCAGATCGGCCCCCAGGGTGGCGGCCAGTTCGAGCGCCAGGGCGAGGTCCTTCTCGCCCAGATCCCGGGTATGGACCATGGCGTCGTACCAATCCTCACCCGGCCCTATCGGAGCCGTGGAGGCCCGCAGCATCACCGCACCGGGACCCCCGGTAACCGAATCGCTGTGGCGCACCACCCGGGCCAGCTTGCGCAGGTCCAATCCCGCCGCCTCCGCCAACCTTTGCGCTTCCCCGACCCCGGTGAAGGCAATGAAGTGGGCCAGATTCCGGGCCAACTTGGTTCGAGTACCGGCGCCCGCCGGACCCATGTGCACCACCAGTGATGCCCAATGGGCGAACACGTCCTTCACGCGCTCGTAGGCCTCTCGCTCGCCCCCCACCATCGCCGCCAGGGTGCCCTCGTGAGCTCCGATGAACCCACCACTCACAGGCACGTCGAGGAGATCCACTCCCCCCCGAGCCGCCGTGCTGGCCAACTCCTCGGCGGTAGACGGACCAATGGTGGAGTGCACGGCGATCACGAGACCCGGCCGGGCCGTCGTGAGCAGTTCCTCCACCACCGAACGCACCTGGGCATCATTGAGCACCATCACCGAAATGACATCGCATACCCCGCCCATTTCGGCCACGCTGCCCGCCAGAGTGGCCCCCTGGCCCACCACCGCCGCCGCCGCTTCGGGACGGATGTCGAACACCACCAACCCGCCCGGCCAATCAACCAAACGCCCGGCCATGGGGCCACCGATCTGACCGAGCCCTATGAATCCCACGGCCCCGGTGACGTCGGCGGTCATGAGCGCACGATCTGTCCGCCGTCAACGTTGAAGATCTGCCCGGTGACCCACGACGACTCGTCGGACAGCAGGAACAGGCACATGCCCACGAGGTCCTCGGGGGTGCCGCGTCGCTTCAAACTGAGACCCTTCACGATGTCGTCGATCAGTTCGGCCGGCACGATGCTGCGCGTGGCATCGGTGTCGATGGGCCCCGGGGCAATGGCATTCACCCGGATGTTATGACCGCCGAGTTCCGCCGCCAGTTGTTGCGTGAGGCCATTGATCCCCACCTTGGCCAGGCCGTAGAACCCCGAGTACATCCAGGCAGCGGTGGACGACTGATTCACAATGGCTCCACCCCCGCGCTTACGTATCGCCTTCCAACAGGCCCGGGTGACCACGAGCGCGCCGTCCATGTTCACGCTCATGAACCGGCGGTAATAGTCCCAGTCGATGGCGAGGAGCGACTCGATCTGCATGCCCCCGTAGATGGCGGCGTTGTTCACCAAAAGATCGATGCCCCCAAAATGATCGATGGTGGCGGCGGCCAGGGCGGCGGCTGAATCCACGTCGCTCACATCGGTGGCCACGAACAGCGCCGCGTCACCGAGGTCGGCGGCCACCGCGTGGCCCCGGTCCCCATCCGTGTCGGCGATCACTACCCCCGCCCCCTCCGCCACCAAGGCTCGGGCATAGGCCTCGCCAATCCCCCCGGCCGAGCCGGTGACAATGGCGATCTTTTCCTCAAACCGATGGTGCATGGGCACATCCTCTCTTGTTCAGGCCGGGGGCCACAGGGGGGCGGGGGACTGACCAATGTCGTAATGGCCGGGGAGACCGCCCCCCAGACTGCGATGCATCCGAGCGGTCATGCCCTCTGACAACGTGCCATCCCGCATCATCTCAAGAAAGAGGGCGGCCGCGTTGCCGTAGTCGAACCAGTCGCGTTGGAACCGCCACTGGAAATTGCCGCCGTAGCCAAACCACGACCCCCCGATCCCCGCTACCTCATAGGGACTGCCGTCGGCCCGGGTGGCGGTGGCAACCTGCTTCCAGAACCCCACCACCTGGCCCTTTTTTTCGTCGATCAGCATTTCTTGATAGGGGTACTCCCACCCGTCGAGGCCACCCATCTCCAGGCCCAGGGCCACCGCGCCAATCTCATCGCGCCCGACGGCCATGAACTCGTTTTCGGCACCGTAGTTCCAGCCGTAAGTGGCATCTTCGGCAAACAAGAGCGCCATCGGCGACCAGTCGCCGGCCGCCTCGGCGTCCTTGTTGGCCTGCAGCCAACGCTGCACCATCTCTTCCATTTCATCCCGGGGATAGGCGGGCATCAGGGTTCCTCCACGATTCTCAGGGCATGAGTAGGGCAGTACTTCACGGCCGCCTCGATGGCTCGTCGATCCCCGCCGGGCCTCTCATCGAGCACGGTCAGTTCGCCGGCCTTGGACACCTCGAACACGTTGGGGGCCTCACTTTCGCATACCCCATGGCCTTGGCAGAGGTCCCGATCCACCACGATCCGCGCCGTCACCTCCGCCACCGCCTCGCCGGGAGCGGGCACCGCGGCGCCATGGACCGTTTCATCGCGGGGACATCCGGGCCCCGCAGGGTTGGGCGAGTTGCACCACCATCTTGGAATGGTCATTGCGATAGGTGTCGGACGGCTGCGTAAGAGCAACCTCGTACCGCGAGAGAAGCACCGAGAAGATGGCCTTGAGTTGCATCATGGCGAACGCCGCGCCCACGCAGCGGTGGCGACCCGCGCCAAAGGGGATCCAACTCCAGGGATTGCCCACGTCATCCTCGCGCCCGTTGAGATAGCGCGACGGGTCGAACACCTCCGGGTTCACAAAGGCCTGCGGATCGCGGTTCGACACCGACGGGGAGGTGGCCACCATCGTGCCGATGGGGATCACATAGCTCCCTACCACCACAGGGGCCTTGGCCACCCGCAGCAGCATGATGAGTGGCGGATGCAGCCGCAGGGCCTCCTTGATGGCCGCTTCCAACTTGGGCATCTCCCGCAACGCCTGGTAACTGATCTCGGGGTCTTCCGCCGCTAGCCCATCGAGTTCCGCCACCACCTCGGCGAGGTACTCGGGCTGCCGCAGCAACTCGATCAGTGTCCACGCCGCGGTCCCGGAGGTGGTGTGATGCCCGGCGAACATCATCGAGATGAACATCCCCGTGATGATGTGAGAACTGAAGTGATCGGAGCCGTCC